>DLAA01000085.1 GCA_002493835.1 Lachnospiraceae bacterium UBA7060
CTCTGTATGCTCTTTTGCGTCAGATAATACTGCAGCGCCAGTTCCTTCGTTGTAACGCCTTTCTGGTATTGCTCAAAAATCTGTTCGTTTCTGATCCGAAGTTTGTCGTTCACGCCCGTGAACGAACCCCATCTTTTTCTGCACTCCTTTTTCTTGGGCACATAGATGGTATCGCCGCTCACATACGTCTGCAGGATCTCAAGAATATTTTCCGGCAGAATGTCATCCGCCCGTCTATAGCTCATAGCTGCCTCCTAATATATTTACTTTAGGAAACGCAATGGCTATCACAATCTAAGTTTGAAATGTCATAGCCATTGCTATGATACCGTGGTCTTCTTCATGAAACGCTTCACTCCTTTTCTACTAGCTGCTTCACCTTTCCATACGCTCTTATTTTATATGTCATCAAAAGAAAATACAACCTCATAAAAAAATCAAAAAATTTTTATTCCAGCAATTCCAACTTATCTCATCCAAACCCATCATAAACATGGTAAAAATCCGCCACCTCTTATACACTGACCTTTCCTGCCAGCACATTTTTGTAATCCTCCAGATTTTTCTGTAAAAGTGTCGGTGTATCCAGATTGTAAGGACAGTGCCCCTTACATTTATTACAATGCAGACACTCCTCAATCTTTCCCATTTTTTCCTGCCACACTTCTCCCAAATAATCGGCTGAAGGAGCACGGCGGATCATCAGCGACATGCGCGCGCACATATTGATCTCTATACCCACAGGACACGGCATACAATACCCGCAGCCCCGGCAAAACTCACCCAGAAGCTCCTCCCGGTCTTTCCTGATCAGCGCTTCCAGCTCTGCCGTCATCGCCGGCGGATTATCTATGTAAGATAAAAACTCATCCAGCTCCGCTTCTCTCTGTACACCCCAGATCGGAAGCACATTATCAAATTGTGCCAGATAAGCGTATGCAGCCGCAGAATTGGTGATCAGACCGCCTGACAGCGCCTTCATGGCGATAAATCCCATGTCCGCTGCTTTGCACTTCTCCACCAGCTCAATATCTTTATCCGTAGCCAAATAGCTGAATGGGAACTGTAGAGTCTCATAAAGCCTGCTGTCAATGGCCTCATGGGCCACCGCAAGGCGATGGTTCGTGATACCAATATGGCGAATCTTTCCCTTCTCTTTTGCCTGCAAAGCCGCATCATAAAGTCCATTCTCATCCCCCGGCTTCGGCACAAAGGCTGGATTATGAAACTGGTATAGGTCGATGTAGTTCGTCTTCAAATTTTCAAGGCTGGTCTCTAAATCCTCCCAGAAACCTTCCGCGTTCTGCGAACCGGTCTTCGTCGCGATAAAGACTTTCTCCCGCATTCCCTCAAAAGCAAGCCCTACCTTGTGCTCACTGTCTGAGTACCAACGCGCCGTGTCAAAAAAGGTTATTCCATTCTCATACGCTTTCCTGAGAAGCTTTACCGCCTCATCATCGCTGATACGCTGGATTGGCAGCGCTCCAAAAGCATTCTTATTTGCCACAATCCCCGTTTTTCCTAGCGTAACTGTTATTTTACCCATCTATTCCTCCTATACAATCACTTTTTTCGGGCATTTTTCCTTACATACCCCGCACCCAATACACTTTTCCTGATCAATGGCTGCGTGGAAATCCTCAATGATAATCGCATCCGCAGGACAGTTCCTCTTACAGAGCTGGCACGCAATACAGCCTATGTCACAGGCTTTCATTGTCACAGGCCCTTTATCCTTTGAGCTGCAGGCAACCACATGCTTCGCATCATAAGGAATTAATTCGATCAGGTTCTTCGGACAGGCCGCCACACACTTGCCGCATGCCTTACAGGCCTCCTTATCCACCACAGCAACACCGTTTACCACATGAATCGCATCAAAAGGACAAGCTTTTACGCAGCTTCCGAAACCAAGACACCCATAATTGCAAGACTTGGGTCCTCCATTTGGCACAAAGGCAAGCATAGCACAGTCCTCCACACCTGTGTATTCATACTCCTCATGGGTGCGCTCCTTATCGCCGCTGCACTTCACGAAGGCCACCATACGTACACTCTCGCCAGCTTCCACGCCCATAATCTGCGCCACCTGTTCTCCGACTTTCTCACCACCTACAGGACAAGCGTTTACAGGCGCCTCGCCCTTCGCGATGGCCGCAGCAAGTCCGGAACAGCCCGCGTATCCACAGCCACCGCAGTTATTTCCCGGGAGAACGCCGAGGATAGCCTCCTCCCTTTCATCCACATCCACTTTGAATTTAATACCGGCCACACCCAGGAACAGTCCTACAAACAATCCCACTGCTCCAACGATCCCTGTAGCCATTAAAATACCCATTATGTTCATTTTTACCTCCATGATTTCAAACCATTATCAGAGTAATCCCGAAAATCCACAGAACGCAATCGCCATAAGTCCCGCCGTTACCAGCACAATGGGCATGCCCCGAAAGGATTCCGGTATATCGTTGTACGTCAGCTTCTCCCGAATCCCCGCCAGAATAATAATGGAAATAGTAAAGCCTACCGCCGTCGCAAACCCATTGACTACTCCAGTTAATATCCCGTAATTTTTCTGTACATTAGTCAGCGCCACACCCAGTACCGCACAGTTGGTGGTGATCAGGGGCAGGTACACGCCCAATGACTGATACAGGCCTGGAATATACTTTTTCAGAAACATCTCCACAAACTGCACCAAAGCAGCGATGACAAGAATAAACACTATAGTCTGCAGATAGGCAATATCAAAGGGAAGCAGGATAAACTGGTAGATCGCTCCCGCCACCGCAGAGGCCAATGTAATGACAAAAATAACCGCCACGCCCATACCGGTCGCCGTCTCTGTCTTCTTGGATACGCCAAGGAACGGACACAATCCTAAAAACTGACTCAGGACCACATTATTTACGAGCGAGGATGCAATCAATATCACAAGTAATTCTTTCAACATTTATTTATTACCTCCCTCTCCCGTCTTTTCATCGTATAATCTGTGTGTGCAGCCGCTGTCGGAGCAGTTCATACAATCCGAATTACAGCCAGATTGTATCTTTGACATATCTTTGCCCTTTCTCTCACCGGCAATTTTAACTTTGTTCTGAATCGCCGTCAGCGTTGCCAGTACAAAGAACGCGCCCGGCGCCATAATAAAAATACTCACAGGGACAAAACTTTCCGGCATTATATGGACACCAAAAATCTCACCTGCGCCCAGAAGTTCCCTCACCGCACCGATACAAGTCAGCGCTGCAGAAAACCCAAGCCCCATACCAATCCCATCAAACAAAGACGGAATCACAGGATTCTTGTAAGCATATGCTTCCGCTCTTCCAAGAATAATGCAGTTAACCACAATCAGAGGAATATAAATTCCCAGCGCATCGTAGAGAAAAGGAATAAACCCCTGCAGTAAAAGTTCTACCATCGTCACAAATGAAGCAATGATCACGATAAAGGCTGGGATTCTCACTTTATCGGGAATGATATTGCGCAGAAGCGATATGAATACGTTGCTGAGCGCAAGCACAACCATTGTCGTGAGTCCCATACCCAATCCATTGATAGCGGAAGTTGTAACTGCCAATGTTGGACACATACCCAGCATGAGGACAAAAGTCGGATTCTCTTTCACAATACCGTTAACAAGACGTTCCTTTGCACTATTCATTTGCACTACCCCCTCCCAACACTGTCTGGAAATAGTATAATCCAGCATTGACTCCATTGGTCACAGCATTCGTGGTGATTGTCGCACCAGAAATCGCATCAATCTGGTTTTCTGAAGCGGCACCACTCTTGGTGTATTCAAACTTTTCCACCTGTTTTCCCGCAAACTGCGGCTTCAGCACTTCATCGGCACGCATACCCAGACCCGCCGTCTCGGAAATAGAGAGAATCGACATACCGTTTACTGTTCCATCCATACGCACGCCGATAGAAAACTGAATATCTCCGCCATAGCCTTCCTTTGTCGTCACTGTAATCACATAGCCAAGCAGTTCGCCGGAAGCGTCCTTCGCTTCCATCACTTCATCGATGCTCTCCTGCGCATAGCCCTCTTCATTCCAGCCCACATCTGCCACCGATTCTACGTCTATCATGCCAAAAGACGCCGCATCCGCAAACACTTCTTGACATGCTTCCTGTTTCGCCTTTGCCTCCTGCTGTGCGATAGGTTCTTTCGTCACCTGATAAACCAATCCCAAGAGCAGACCGGAAATCAAGGTAATCACCAGAAGAATTCCTGTATTTTTCATCATCTC
>DLAA01000105.1:0-19424 GCA_002493835.1 Lachnospiraceae bacterium UBA7060
CAGGATTTTACGCTGATTATCTCAACAGGCATTTTGTTTGGTGTATTGATTGCAGTCTTGGGGACGGTTTTTATTGACAGGATTGTCTGGGGACTTGGGGCGAGCAGTATGCTATTTCCATACTGTAAAGAATACCTTTTCATTCTGCTGTTATTCACGCCCGCAGGTATCCTGCAAGTGCTTTTTCAAAATCTAATTGTAACAGCGGGACGCCCCGGAATGGGTATGGTGCTTGGCGTAAGCGCAGGAATCGCAAATATTTTATTGGACTATATTTTTATGGCGCCGCTTCACATGGGTATTAAGGGGGCGGCGTTTGGTACGGGCATTGGTTATATGATACCGGCGGTGATTGGATTGTGGTTCTTTTCCGCAAAGAAAGGCAGTCTGCATTTTAGAAAGCCAGTCATAGATTTTTCCGTAGTGGCTGAAAGCTGTACTAATGGTTTTTCGGAAATGGTAAGTCAGGCGGCAACAGCGGTTACAACATTCCTTTTTAACCGCATTATGATGAAACTGCTTGGAGAAGACGGAGTTGCGGCAATCACAATCATTATCTATACGCAGTTTCTGTTGAGTGCCCTTTACATAGGTTTTTCTATGGGTGTAGCCCCTGTTATCAGCTATAACTATGGGAAGCAGGAGGAAAAACAGCTAAAGAATGTATTTTGCATTTGTATGCGGTTCATTGTCTTTGTTTCTATCTTTGTTTTTGCAGTAGCTTTTATTTTTGGTTCGTCATTGGTTGGTATTTTTGCGGAAAAGGGAACGGCTGTTTATGAAATTGCACGAAACGGATTTTTGATTTTTCCCTTTAGCTTTCTATTTTGTGGGCTGAATATTTTTACTTCTGCCACATTTACGGCACTATCAAACGGGAAGCTGTCAGCAATTTTGTCATTTCTGCGGACTTTTGGACTGATCACAGTGCTGTTGCTTACATTGCCGAATATTTTGGACGTAACGGGAGTATGGCTTGCAGTACCGATAGCAGAGCTAATCACTATGATTGCAGCACTGGTTTTTCTTCATCGGAACAGGGAAAAGTATCACTACGCATAAAAAGAGGATTTTCATGCTGTCTGGCGGTTAATAAAAAACCGTTGTGTGGCGGCAAAATCATTATTTGCCACATTTGTGGTTTTAATAAAACGGACAGGATCGTATGCCCTGTATTTTGGAGAATAGGCAAGTCTACTTGACCGATGGATATGAGTCAGTGTAAGAAGTTCTAAAGATGCTAATTGAGAATCCAATCGAAATATGGTAAAATTCTTTGGAAAAGTATCAGATTCAGGGTAGACAACAAAAGAGCAGCTTTATACAAAAGATAAAACTGCCCTGAATGGTAAAAAGATCCTGCTGTTGGAAATAGGAACTGTTTTTCAGGCCGCCGCCGGAGACTTATGAAGGAAGAGTGAGAGATATGAAAGGCTTCTTGCTGCAGGTGCAGACATCAACGAATACTAGGACCAGCAAAGGAGAATGCAGATGAACAGGCAAAAATACGGAGTGGTTTATACACCCAAGTCTTTGTCAGAATTTGTTGCAGAGCTGTTAAAACGAGCTTCAACCGATGAGAAAATTAAGGTTATTCTTGATCCTTCAAGTGGCGAATGTGCTTTGTTAAGTGCGGCTGCGGTTGTTTTTGGCAGCGAGAAAGAATATATAGGAATTGATGTTGATAAAGAGGCGGTTCACAACACCAAAGATAAGTTTCATATCTATCATAATGATGCAATCATGCCTCAAAATGTGAAAAAGAAAACTGCGGAATACTGGCGCGATAAACTGCCGGAGGTGGATGCGGTAATCGCCAATCCCCCGTGGAGTTCTGAGAAAATATATGAGAGAGCGGATTTGACTTCTGCAGGTTTTTCGCTTGTTTCGGGTCAGTATGATAGTTATGTCCTTTTTATGGAATTGGCTTTTAACATTCTGCGCAAAGACGGACTAATGGCATTTATTATCCCGGACTCATTGTTTGATGCACAGAATGAGAACCTGCGTGAATTCTTGCTGAAAAAAACGCAAATCAAGGTTATTGCCAGGCTTGGAGAGAAAATTTTTGAGGAAGTTAATAGAGCGGCAACGGTGATAATATGTAAGAAGACGATTCCAGATGCGGAAAGTGAGACTATTTGTTTTCGCTTGTCGACCGAGGATAGAAAGGAGTACCTCGCAGGGCAAGGGACATTGCTGACGTATTTCGACAGAAAAAAACATACAGTGTACCAGAAAAGATTTTTAAGCAACAGTGGATACAATTTTGATATTGATACACATAGCAATGAAGAAGCATTGCTCCACAAAATAACATCAAAGAATTCTGTTTGGGAGCAGCTATTCGTTTTTGGAAGAGGTGTAGAAATTTCAAAAGCGGGAAAGGTCGTTTATTGTCCACACTGCAATTATGCTCAAGGTTACAAGAAAAAGCAGCTGGAGGCAGGGAAAAAGATTTGCACCAATTGTGGAGAAGAGATTCCAGTTACAACTAAAACTATTCGAAATGTTGTTACCCAAGAACCAGATGAAAATAGCGTACTGATTTATGTAGGAGAGAACGTTCACAGATATGGTGTTTCTGGAGAATGCTATATCAGAACGGATATAGAAGGTATAAACTACAAGAATAGAGATCTATACAATCCGCCTAAACTTCTTATTAGAAAAACAGGGCTGGGAATTTACGGTGCCATAGATTATTCGGGAAATATGACAAGTCAAACTGTCTATATTTTGAAATATGCAGATGCAAGTAATCACACTCCGCTGGAGTACTATCTGGCTTTGATTAATTCGAGGGTGGTCTACTACTATTATTTGAAAGTTTATGGGGAAAACGAGTGGAAATCACATCCCTATCTTACAAAACAGATCATTTTCACTCTTCCGATCAGACCGTATACGGGCAGCAAGATTGATTTTGCTATAACTGATATAGCGACAAAGCTCGTGCAGCATTATGATCATGACCTGGATGTTAAACTTGAGGGGCTTGTAATGAAAAAGTATGGTCTTACCAAGGAAGAACGTAAACTGGTAATAAGTGAGATGAATAGACTTCCTGAACTTAGTGCTGTAAATAATATGAAAATGGAGGCATAAAAGGTTGTATAGATATATTGGAAACAAAACAAAGCTGCTGCCTTATATTACCGAACGCATTCGTGAGATGATTGGCGATAAGGGAACAGTAGCCGACATAATGGCAGGTACAGGATCGGTAGCCCTGGAACTAAGAAAATGCGGATATACCGTAATTGCGTCAGATGTCATGACTTATTCATATCATCACCTTGTTACGAACCTGCAGATTGGAGAATATCCAGCCTTCCCTGGGCTTGTTACTAGCGGGATAGTAGCATCAAGTAGTGCACATCCTTACCTAGATGTCCTAGCGTATTTAAATGGACTTAATGCAGAACACGGCTTCTTTTATAGAGAGTTTTCTCCGGGCGGGCAGCCTTTAAATGGCTGTCCGGCGCGAAAGTATTTTACATTGGAAAACGCAGCCAAGATTGATGCAATGAGAGAAACAATAAATGAGTGGATAGAAAAAAAAACGATTACTCCTGTTGAAGAATCTATTCTTAAACACACGCTTATAATGGCTGTTAATGAGGTCGCAAACATTTCTGGCACCTATGGATATTTTCTTTCTGACTTTAGGAAAAATGCTAACGATGCCATTTTTTTGCGCCCTGCTGAAATATATAGTGAAAATGCGGCAGGACACACAGTCCGCCTTGGATTTGCGGAAAATTTAGCGGGATTGATAACGGCCGATCTGTGTTATATCGATCCCCCATATATAAAAAGACAGTACGCGGCCAACTATCATATTTTGGAAACAATTGCGAGAGGCGATTTTCCAGAAGCTAACGGAAAAAGCGGATTGCGTGATTGGTGGGATCAGCACTCAAAACTTTGTACCAAAACTCGTGGGCTGCAATCATTCGAAAAAATTATGAATGATATGCATTGCGATAAGTTTTTGGTTAGTTATAGTGAGGATGGACTTTTTGCGCTTGAACAACTGAAGGAGTGTTTTGGGCAGTTTGGAACTGTAGAAGTTCAACTGATTGATTATAATCGGTTTAGGAGCAACGACAGCAAGCTGCCGCCGAAACTCAAAGAATACCTGATTTCAGTAGAAAGGTAAGGCGGAAATATGGAATACATTGATCGCATTTTTTACAGAAAGATAAATCCGTCCGACTTTAAGAAACTCTATGATATCGACAGACCAGATGGCGGCGGTGGACAAACATATTTAGAGGCGGCGGGCATCCCCAATGATGATATCGTTGATTTTTTAGAGTATGCGGAAATATCCGACAGTCCACTGAGAGATGAAACACGCTCCATCTATACATTTAATGCGTACGTCCTTGGAAACTCATCCGAGAATGCGTTCATTGAATTTGCCCCGCGCGGTGGCAGAAATAATTACCGCATTAGCAGGCAGAATATGAGGTATAAGCATCCTGCTTGGCGTCTTGAGAACGGGTTTCCAGAGCCTAATAGAAAAGCCGGCGGGGAATATACTTCTGATGGTAATTTTGAAGGAATCATTGACAATCTTGTGATTATGATTCTTAGAACGACTCACAAGAAGTATTATGCAGGCTTTACCAATTCTGCCAAGATGCCGGCTGTATGGCCTGCCGGTATTGGGCTTGAGAAGATGTTTGAAAGCGAACGCAGAGGCGTTATTAAGCTGACCACGGTCAATGTTGCATTTATTGACTCGCTTGCTTGTCCATTCGGAGAATATGATGTGGTAACTCGTGCACAGGGTGGAGCTAACATCATTCTTTATGGTGTACCGGGTTCTGGAAAGAGTTGGACTATCGAACATGAGTACTGTGCTGATGAGGATAGGATGGAGCGGTTAGTTTTCCACCCAGACTATATGTATTCGGATTTCATAGGTCAGATTCTTCCGGTCGTGCGGGACGACAAAGTCAGATATGAGTTTTCGCCGGGTCCGTTTACTAAGCTGCTGAAAAAGGCTTATGAATGTCCTGACAAAAATTTTTATCTCATCGTTGAGGAAATCAATAGAGGCAATGCACCTGCAATATTCGGTGAGATATTTCAATTGTTGGATAGGATCGACGATGAAGAAAGCGAGTATCCTATAGGAACAAGCGAGTATGCCATAACGAATGCTAATATTGCTCAAATTGTGTATGGAGATGAAAAAAGGAAAGTTCGTCTTCCGTCCAATTTCTCTATCATTGGCACCATGAATACATCCGACCAAAATGTATTCACGTTGGACACGGCTTTTCAAAGACGTTGGATCATGAGAATGATTCCGAATACATTTGACGAACATAAGTTTGCCAATAAACCTATTCTTGATACGACTGTCAGTTGGAGAGCTTTCTGCTCTGCAGTCAATGATGAAATCCTTCGAAGAAACAATGTTACTTCTTCTGAGGATAAGCGCATGGGAGCTTATTTTATTACCGCAGCAGATTTGGTATGGCACGAGGAAGAAGACCAGGTAAAGAAAGGCTCAAAAGAATGGATTATAGCAAGACATAGCAATGCTCGTTTCTCGGAGAAAGTTTTGAAATATTTGTGGGATGACGCATTCAAATTTGCGCATCCTGAGACCTTTGACACCAAAGCCTATGCGAGTTTGGAGTTAGTGATTGAGACTTTCTGTAATGAAAGAGCCAATCATCGTTTTAAGGTCTACAACGAAAATCTCCGAAAAGCAATATTGGATGCAGCAGAGCGATATCCAATTGAGAATAGCAGCAATTTACAGGAAGGAACTGCCGAAGGTGTGACGGTCAACGTTGATACCGAGTCAGAGTAATAAGGTGACACTATGGATCTTGGCTTAAATCTCAAACTTCGGTGCCACATCAATGAAAACGGCGATGGTGACAGGTTTGTCGGAATCAAGGCTGATTCCGACAACGCCATGGTCTATTTTCCGATTGGGTATCAACTTTCCGAAAGCGAGGAGGATATTCGCCAGGACATCCTGCAGCTGATTGCGGTGCTTTCGGAATTCACGGAATCGAAAGACAAGGTGCTTCACATGCAAAAATTTGAGTCACCGCAGTCTGTCAACTTCCCTGTGAATGCATACATGAATATAATACGGCATTACCTCGACCAACAGGATTATTATAAGGAAAAGGATGTTGTCAGAAAGCGTGGAGACAGAGGAAGAAAAGACTGGGCGGCATCATTGAAAAATAATGTAGCATTTTTTCAAGAAGACGGTACGCCATTCTTTAATGATTATACAATAATCGGTTCTACGCCTAACGAGAAAAATTTAATTACGCAAATTCATAAATATTGCGTTTATAAAAGTTTTAAGCAGCTAGGCTGGCTCTTCACCCCTTATTTGCCTGCCGATCCGCATATTGAAGAACAGCATGAAATGTTTCTTTATACTCTGCGGAGAAAACTAGCGGTCACACATAACGATAAGGACAAAGCGCTGTTTCAGTCTATGATTGCCGTGATTGCGTACCTGGATGAGCAGACAAATGATAAACAGTTTTACTTTGGAACAGACCGTTTTGAGTATGTATGGGAAAAATTAATCGACATAGTCTTTGGTATTCCAGATAAGACAGACTACTTTCCGAGAACGAAGTGGACATTACGGCATGGCGGTCAGCACAATAATTATGCGCTTGAGCCAGATACTATCATGTTATACGACGGTAAGATTTATGTTCTGGACGCAAAATATTATCGCTATGGTGTAACTGGAAAGCCGAAGCATTTGCCGGAATCTACGTCCATCAACAAACAAATTACCTATGGTGAGTATATATATACGCAGCAGCGATTTAAGGATGAATACGGCGATGATGTTCCTGTTTTTAATGCGTTTCTGATGCCGTTCAATAGGGAGTCCAACAACTTTGAAACTAACGAATTCTTTGCTAATATTGGAGAAGCTGTCAGTGACTGGAAAGCTAACGAGCACCCATATGAACGTGTCCAGGGAATTGTCATAGATACTCGCTTTTTGATGTACAATTATTATGGATCACATACCAGTAAGATATTGAAAATGGCAGAGACAATTGACCGCGCAATAATAGAAAATGGCGGACTGCTGCCCGCCGATACAACAGAAGATGAGATTTGATTTTGTTTCTGCACTGAAAAAGCAGATATATCAATTTATGCTGGCAGTATGCAGTCATTTTGGGAATATAGGGAGGAACGCGCAGTGAAAGAGGAATGCTTAATATGCGGCGCACCGCTTTCAAAGGAGAACAGTTCAGCCAAACCGGTGTATATTATGCAATATCTGGTTGTTTTTTTTTCGTGGTTATTGTAAAATAAATTTGATTATTGCATAGACTAATTGAGATAAATACGATACAATATACAGATTAGCTATGATAAGAATGTACAGAGCATAGACCAATTATGATAAAGGATAACCAGAAATATTTTAATAGGCTGCACATTGTGCTGGATGCCGTGATTGTGGCGGTTTCCTATATGCTGGCCTGGTATCTGAAATTTGCCAGTCCTTTTTCAGACATCGACCCTGTTAATGTTGGTGCTTATTCGATGCGCACTTATTTTGAGATGCTGTATGTGATTGTGCCTGGGTATCTTATTTTGTATTATGTCTTTAACCTGTACACGCCCAAGAGAGCTACGGTGCATAGATATGAAATATTGAACATTTTTCAGGCTAACACTGTGGGTATGGTTGTGATGATGGCCGGCTGGTATTTGGTTGCGCAGATTCACTTCTCTCGTTCCATGATGGCGATGTTCTATGGGATTAACATCTTTTTAACCACGCTGGTACGTTCTCTTATTCGCATGCTTCTGCAGTATTTCCGCGAAAAGGGCTACAATCTGAAATATATTTTGCTGGTTGGGTACTCACGGGCGACGGAGGAGTATATCAACCGCATCAATGGAAATCCTCAGTGGGGTTATGTCATACGCGGCATTCTAGATGACAGCGTGCCTGCCGGTACGCTTTATAAGGGTGTCAAGGTGGTAGGCACCATCGAAAATCTCCTCTATATTCTCCCCGAAAATAAATTGGATGAAATTGCAATCACGCTCTCCCTAAAGGACTACGATCATTTGGAGCATATCGTGGATCTTTGCGAGAAGTCCGGTGTTCACACGAAGTTTATTCCGGATTATAACAGTTTGTTTCCGAGCCGTCCTTACACGGAAGATCTGATGGGGCTTCCTGTAATCAATATCCGCTATGTGCCTTTGACCAACACTTTAAATTGGTGGATGAAACGGTTGGTGGATATCGTAGTGTCTCTGGTGGGGCTGGTAGTGGCTTCGCCAATTATGCTGGCCGCTGCCATAGCAGTCGGATGCAGCTCAAGAGGTCCCATTATTTTCAAGCAGGAACGGATTGGGCTTCACAATAAGCCTTTCTGGATGTATAAATTCCGTACCATGGAGGTACAGAAGCCTTCAGTTGAGGAGAAGGGATGGACAACCAAAAACGATCCCAGGGTCACGAAGGTAGGAAGGTTTTTAAGGAGGACAAGCATAGATGAGCTGCCACAGCTTTTCAATATTTTAATGGGCGATATGAGTGTAGTGGGGCCGAGGCCGGAACGTCCGCATTTTGTGGAACAGTTTAAGGAGGAAATTCCCCGTTACATGGTCAAGCATCAAGTCAGGCCGGGACTTACAGGCTGGGCACAGATAAACGGCTACCGAGGGGATACTTCTATTAAGAAAAGAATTGAATATGACATTTTTTACATTGAGAATTGGACGATGTCCTTCGATGTCAAGATTATGTTTCTTACGATTTTTAAAGGATTTATCAATAAAAATGCCTACTAGAAGAGATACTGTAACTAGAGGATATTAAAATCTTAAGAAATGTGAAAGACTTTCGGAAGAATTCGGAATTATGTTGCAATTATACCAAGGTGTAGTATAATTGTAACAGTTCAGCCCAGGACTTTGCATGTGCCGCAAAGTCCGTAAAAATGTATGAATTGTGGAATGGGATCCGCCCTTCGCCGTATGGCGGACTACAAATGGGCGGATTCCGTAACAGAGAAGCCGAAGGCTGAGCTGTTGCGTATAATTTTATGAGACGTCCACAAAAGCTTGCATTTTTGGACAAAGTGTGACAAAATGAGAAATGGATTTCGTGTAGTATGATGAGAAATTGAGGGAGTACAGAGTATGGCTAAGAGATATGCGGATGATTATGATGAGGATGAAGTAAGACCCCGGAAGAAATCTTCTGGGAAAAGCGGCAGTTCTTCCGGGAGAAAAAGTACAGGAAAGAAAAAAGGCGGTAAGAGAGCGCAGGCGAGAAAGCAGCGCCGGCGTATTATTCTCTTTATTGTAGAGATCATTATTTTGATAATAGCGGTGATGGTGCTCTACATGGTTTTGTCAGGTACGAAAAGCGGCAAGGTAGAGTTGAAGGAGAAGGATATCATCATTAACGAAACTGTGCAGGAAGCGCAGGAGACGACGATGAAGGGATATCGGAACATAGCCCTGTTCGGTGTGGATTCTACGACGGGAGCGCTGACAAAGAATACGAGAAGTGATACGATTATGATCGCTTCCATCAATCAGGATACCGGGGAGTGTAAGCTCGTTTCCGTGTACCGCGATACTTATCTGAATCTGAGCAACGATTCTTATAATAAATGTAACGCGGCTTACGCCAAAGGAGGTCCCGAGCAGGCCATTAATATGTTGAATATGAATTTAGATATGAACATTACCGATTTTGTCACGGTAGGTTTTGCCGGTCTGACGGATACCATTGATGCGCTGGGCGGTGTAAATATTGATGTGGATGATTCGGAAATCAGCCATCTAAACAATTATCAGCTTTGTATTGCGGAGGATCTGAAAAGGCAGTACACACCGGTGACAGATACGGGTTACCAGCTTTTGGATGGTCTGCAGGCTACTGGTTACTGCCGGATCCGTTACACGGCCGGGGATGATTTCAAGCGTGCCGAGAGACAGAGAGAGGTGCTTACTGCAGTGGCTGATCAGGCGAAAAAGGCGTCACTGCCAAAGCTTACCGAGACAGCGAACGCTGTATTTGAAGAGGTTTACACCTCACTGGATTTGGCTGAAATTGTCGATATGCTGGGCGATGTGGGAACTTATTATATTTCGGAAACTTCAGGATTCCCGCAGGAGGAAATGCGTGTGACAGGCACGATTGGCTCGAAAGGCTCCTGTGTCATTCCTACCAGTTTGGAGGAGAATGTCAAGTGGCTGCATAAGTTCCTGTTTGATGTGGATGATTATGAGCCGTCCTCAACTGTGAAGGAATGCAGCGATAAAATTTATGAAGAAACACACGGATATTTGAACAATTAGCAGCAGAGGGGCTTGTCAGGCAGGCCCCTCCTGTTTTGTGTGTATGTTCCAGTATAAGTGTGACGGAGGGCGAGCGTGTGGAAAAAGTGGATGTCATTATTCCCGTCTACAAGCCTGATACCGGTTTTTTGATGTTGCTGGACAGGCTGCAGGAGCAGACGGTGCCTGTGAACCGTATTATCCTTATGAATACAGAGCAGAAATATCTTGACAGGCTGGTTTTTGGTACTGCATTGGAGAGGAAGTATCATAATATAACAGTGAAGCACTTGTCGAAGAGGGAATTTGATCATGGGCGTACTAGAAATCAGGGAGTGAAGCTGTCGGATGCAGATGTGTTTCTTATGATGAGCCAGGATGCCATTCCCGTTGACGAGTATTTAATAGAGAAGCTTCTTGCCGGGCTGCGCGGGGAGAAGATAGCCGTCTCTTATGCAAGGCAGCTTCCCGGAAAAGACAGCGGAGAGATTGAGAGATATACAAGACTATTTAATTACCCGGAAAAATCCTGCGTAAAGACAAAGGAGCAGCTCCCGGAATTGGGAATCAAAACTTTTTTCTGTTCCAATGTCTGCGCGGCCTACAAGAGAGAGATTTTTGATGATCTGGGAGGATTTGTCAATAGGACTATTTTTAATGAAGATATGCTTTATGCGGCCAAGGCTGTGGAGGCAGGTTATGGTATCGCTTATGCGGCGGAGGCAAAGGTCATTCATTCTCACAACTATACATGCATGCAGCAGTTTCATCGGAACTTTGATCTGGGAGTATCTCAGGCACAACATCCCGAGGTGTTTGCGGCTTATCCATCAGAGTCCGAGGGTATCCGTCTGGTGAGAACCATGGCGGCACATTTGAAAAAAAAGAAAATGTGGAGTGAAATACCCTATCTTATTATACAGAGCGGCTTTAAGTATGTGGGATATTTTTGCGGAAAGCGCTACCGCAAGCTGCCAGGAAAGCTTGTGACAGCCATGTCCTCGAACAAAGATTATTGGATTTAAATAGAAGAAAACGAAGAAAGAAAGAGGTTGCTATGATATGTGTGGAATTGTAGGTTATATTGGGAAGAAGCAGGCAGCTCCTATCATCTTGGACGGCTTGTCCAAGTTGGAGTACCGGGGATATGATTCGGCGGGGATGGCGGTCTACGATGGAAACGGAAAAATCAACATTACGAAATCAGTGGGGAGGCTCAAGGTACTGGAAAATCTGACCCGCGGAGGTGAAACAATGCCGGGGGTTTGTGGCATTGGGCATACTCGCTGGGCGACCCACGGCGTACCCAGCAATACCAATGCACATCCTCACTTTAATGAAGCGGAGACAATCACCGTGGTACATAACGGGATTATTGAAAATTATCTGCAGCTTCGCAAGATGCTCACAGAGCGAGGATATAAATTCGTGTCAGAGACGGACACGGAAGTTCTTGCTCATCTGTTGGATTATTATTATAAGGGCAATCCCTTGGAGGCGGTTACGAAGGTACTTCACCGTGTGGAAGGGTCTTATGCACTGGGAATTCTCTTCGCAGACTGTCCGGATCAGATTTTTGCAGCCAGAAAGGATTCTCCCCTGATTGTGGGACAGAATGAGGATGGCTGTTTTATCGCTTCAGATGTGCCTGCGATTCTGAAATATACCAGAAAAGTATATTACGTGGATAACCAGGAAGTGGTACGTCTGCGGGCGGATCACATGCATTTTTATACGGTGGATGAAGAGGAAGCATCAAAAGAGCCGGTATACATTGAGTGGGATGCCAGTGCCGCCGAGAAGGCGGGCTATGAGCATTTTATGTTAAAGGAGATGTATGAACAGCCGAAGACCGTGACAGATACGTTGATGCCCCGTATTAAAGACAATGATATTGTCATCGAGGAGCTCAATATGAGTGACGAGGAGTTGTGTGCGGTAAATAAGATTCATATTGTAGCCTGCGGTTCGGCCTATCACGCGGGTGTTACGGGCAAATATGTGATTGAGGGATTGGCGCGCATTCCGGTGGAGGTGGATCTGGCCTCTGAGTTCCGTTACCGCGACCCCATTCTGGAGCAGGGGGCCATGGTGGTGGTGATCAGTCAGTCCGGCGAGACGGCAGACACACTGGCAGCACTTCGGGAATCCAAGAAAAGAGGTTTTCCGGTGCTTGGCATTGTCAATGTGGTGGGAAGTTCGATCGCCAGGGAGGCGGACAATGTGATGTACACCTGGGCAGGACCTGAGATTGCTGTGGCTACTACTAAGGCCTACAGCGCTCAGCTGGTGGCTCTTTATCTACTTGCCATGAAATTCGGCCGGGTGCGGGGAAAAATTGATGATGTGACATATGCGTCACTTTTGGGAGATCTGCGGTGTCTGCCTGATCAGATTGAACTTCTTTTGAACAATAAAAACAGAATTCAGAGATTTGCAAACCGTTATATCGGTGCGAAAGATGTGTTCTTTATCGGCCGGGGAATTGACTATGCAATTTCTTTAGAAGGATCTCTGAAATTGAAGGAGATTTCCTATATTCATTCTGAGGCCTATGCGGCTGGAGAGCTCAAGCATGGTACCATTTCTTTGATTGAGGAGGGTACATTGGTGGCGGCCGTATCCACCCAGCCTGCACTCTATGCGAAAACTATCAGCAATATGGTAGAGGTGAAGGCAAGAGGTGCTTTTGTCCTGGCGGTTACTTGTGAGGAAAACAAGGAGATAGAGAAGGCGGCCGATTACGTGATTTATATTCCGGAGACTAACCCATATTTTGCCAATTCGCTGGCGATCATTCCGCTGCAGCTTTTCGGGTATTATGTGGCAGTGGGCAAGGGCTGTGATGTGGATAAGCCGAGAAATCTAGCGAAGTCTGTGACGGTCGAATAACAGTTCGAAAAAGACATAATTTTTATATAAATTAAACACAAAATGAACACAAATGCGGGATATACTTGAGACATAATCAGCAAGGGAACATAACAGGCAGATGCCTGACATTTTATTTACTTTATGGAAGGGAGCGAGATTATGTACGATAATAATTATCCAAACGATTATGCAAACAATAATATGGGTTCGGAACAGTCCGGATCCCATCAGAGCAGTGACTATGGACAGTCAGGGATTGATTACCGGTCTTATCAGAGTACAGGGAGCGGGACAGGGGGGGCTTATGGACAGAATGCCTCTCAGAATTCTTATGGCAGCCACAGTACTTATACGGGAACTGCAGGAAATTACCAGTACGGAAACGGTTATCCGAACAGCTATATGCATCAGACAGAGCAGAAGAAGGAAAAGAAGCATAAAGAGAAGAAACAGGGCGGTTATTTCAAAAAAGTTCTTGTGGCGGGGTCGCTTGGGATATTTTTCGGGGTTTTTGCGGGGCTTGGCCTGTATGCCGTGGAGACTGCATCAGGAATGCTGAATCATGACAGGACGGAGAAGGTAGAGCTGGAGGATTCTCCGGTGGCGGAGGCGGAAATTGATCAGCCGGCGCTGGAGAGTTCTCTCATTAAGCAGTCGGATTCTTTGACGACAGTGGTTACTGATGTGACGGATGTGGTGAAGAATGTGATGCCGTCCATTGTAGCTGTGAACAATCACTACACGGAGACTATGTCGTTCTTCGGGCAGGACATGAGCAGCGAGGCGGATGCCAGTGGCTCTGGTATCATCGTTGGACAGAATGACACGGAGCTTCTCATTGTGACAAACTATCATGTGGTAGCTGACACGGATAAGCTGACAGTCCAATTCAATGAGGGCAGCGAGGCTGAGGCTTTTATCAAGGGACAGGATTCCAAGATGGATCTGGCGGTTATAGCAGTGCCTGTGACAGGGCTGTCATCCTCGGTCCTTGACTCGATTCAGGTGGCTACATTGGGCGACTCCGACGCACTGGAGGTGGGTGAGCCCGCCATCGCCATCGGCAATTCGTTAGGCTACGGCCAATCTGTTACGACAGGTGTCATCAGTGCACTTGACAGAAGCATTAGTTTGTCGGCCAGTTCCGGTTACGGCGGTGACAATGTAGAGGGCACATTTATTCAGACAGATGCGGCCATCAACCCAGGTAACTCTGGCGGTGCGCTCCTTAATATCAAAGGCGAGGTAATCGGTATCAACTCCAACAAGATCGGCGGCAGTGCCGTGGAGGGTATGGGTTATGCGATTCCCATTTCTTCAGCCAGCCCTATTATTGCAGAACTGATGCTCAAAGAGACCAAGAGCAAAGTGGCTGAGGAGGAGAGAGGCTATCTTGGCATCTCCGGCATCAGCGTTACGCAGGAGGTGTCTCAGGCATATGGAATGCCCGAGGGTGTGTATATTGCTCAAATATATGAGAATACAGCAGCAGCGGCGGCGGGACTTAAGAAGGGCGATATCATCACAGAATTTGGCGGTGATAAGATTGCTTCTATGGAAGAGCTGCAAAAAGAGCTTGAATTTTATGCCAAGGGAGATGTTGTGGATGTGAAAGTGATGACTATGACGGTGGCTGGGTATGAAGAAGTAACCAGACAGCTGACGCTGGGTAATAAGGTGACAGAATAAAACAGAATGAATCTGGGAAAAGACGGTCTTTTGACCGTCTTTCCTTGCGTTATGAGCCTGAAAGATGGTATACTTAATGCGGTGCAGGAATGGTAAATAAAAAGGAAATGGAGATTTTTATGGACGATTACAGGGATGATAAGTACGAGGAGACAGAGTTAGAGAAGAGGAATTCCGATACAGAAGATAAAAAGGGCGACGATCCAGAAAACGATTATGAGGACGTGTGCTTTATCTGCCGAAGGCCCGAGAGTAAGGCGGGAAAGATGTTTAAACTTCCCAATAACATTTGTGTCTGTGACGATTGTATGCACAAAACGATGGACGCAGTCAGCCAGTTTGACTATCAAGGGCTTTTAAATAACCCTAATATGAGCGATTTAAATACGGGGAAGGGCTTCCCCAATATCAGCTTTGTAAATCTGGCGGATTTAAAAGGCGATGGCGGTATTCCGAATAAACAGAAGCCAAGGAAAAAGAAAAAGGCAGCCGCAGAGATTGACATACGAAATATTATGCCGCCTCATAAAATCAAGCAGAAGCTGGATGAATATGTGGTGGGGCAGGAACATGCCAAAAAAGTCATGTCCGTGGCAGTCTACAATCACTATAAGAGGGTGGCTACTGGCACAATGGACGAGATTGAGATCGAGAAGTCTAACATGCTGATGATTGGACCTACAGGCTGTGGCAAGACCTACTTGGTGAAAACCCTGGCGAAACTTCTGGATGTACCTCTGGCCATTGCTGATGCCACTTCTCTGACGGAGGCGGGGTATATCGGCGACGACATTGAGAGTGTGGTATCCAAGCTTTTGGCTGCTGCAGACAATGACGTAGAGCGGGCGGAGAGAGGTATCATCTTTATCGATGAGATTGATAAGATTGCCAAGAAAAAAAATACCAACGCCCGGGACGTGAGTGGAGAGTCTGTACAGCAGGGGATGCTCAAGCTTTTGGAGGGAGCGGAAGTGGAGGTGCCCGTTGGCGCGAATTCTAAGAATGCCATGGTGCCGCTGGCTACAGTGAATACTAGAAATATTTTATTTATCTGCGGAGGAGCCTTCCCCGATCTGGATGAGATTATTAAGCAGAGGCTTAACAAGAAGACTTCAATCGGCTATAGTGCAGAACTCAAGGACAAGTACGATAAAGAAAAAAATATTTTAAGCAGGGTGACGGTGGAGGATATCCGAAAATTTGGTATGATACCTGAATTTATTGGGCGCCTGCCGGTGATTTTTACGCTGGAGGGCTTAGGCCGTGAGATGATGGTACAGATTTTAAAGGAGCCTAGAAACGCGATATTAAAGCAGTATCAGAAGCTTTTGGAGCTGGATGAGGTGGAACTTCTATTTGACGAGGGTGCGCTTGAGGCCATCGCAGATAAGGCTATGGAAAAGGAAACTGGCGCAAGAGCCCTCCGTGCCATTATCGAGGAGTTTATGCTTGATATTATGTATGAGGTGCCAAAGGACGATAATATTGGCCGCGTGACCATTACCAGAGAATATATTGAAGGGAACGGCGGACCGGTGATTGATATCCGCAGCAGAAGTGCAGAACATCCGGATCGCCTGAGAGTGGTACAGCAGTCTTCGGACATGTAGGGGAAGAAAAAAGACATAAAAAAACAAAATTTTTTTTGGCGCATATTATTTATTATGATAAATGAAGCATCAATCCTTGACGAATGGGAATGAGGTGGTTTCGATTGAATAATTTTAATATGAACTGGCTGCTGCCTCCGCCGAATCTGTTTGGTATGAGAACACCTAACAGAAACGGTAATCAGCGCATAGATACTGTGGAGGCAAAGGAGCAGAATTCTTCCTGTTATTGTGGAGACGAAGTGATGGGATCAGAGGAAATATCAGGGCCGCCCGGCGCTTTCTGTAATTGTTATACATGCGGGGAGCCCGGGCCGATGGGGCCGAGAGGAGAACCTGGGCCGCCCGGTTGTCCGGGGGAACGGGGCGAAACCGGCCCGCAGGGAGTTACCGGCCCCCAGGGGCCTCAAGGGGTCACCGGGCCAATGGGACCAAAAGGAGACCCCGGTGAGCGTGGACCGGCGGGGCCGCCTGGTTATCCACAGAATTATATCTTTGCATCGTTTACAGGGCAGGATCTGATAATGCAGGATACTGCCTGTCTTCCGCTCAAAACGGAGATATCGGATATTACGCAGAATATATCTCTTTCTAATGACGTTTCTATCAGACTGACTCCAGGCTATTATGCCATCAACTATTATATATCCACAATGATGAAAAAACGTGATTTTATCGAGCTTATACCAGTGCTGAATGACTGTTGGCAGACTTTGTATACTGCGTATGCGGAGGCTGTAAAACGGAAAGAAAGGTTGACAGTATCGAGATATTTTATCCTGGAAGTTCCGGAGGATTCCACCTTGTTTTTTGCATGGCGTTCTTCGGCTGAGACTTCCATAATCAATATGAATTTATACTTCGAAAAACTTTGCAGACAATAGAACAGATGGGAGAGGATAAGATGCCTACAATAAGTCTTTGCATGATTGTCAAAAATGAGGAGGCGCATATCGCGCGCTGTCTCGATAGTGTGGCAGAACTTGTGGATGAAATCATAATCGTAGATACGGGTTCAATTGACCGGACAGTAGAAATGGTTTCCTCTTATACATCGCAGGTCTATTTATTTCCCTGGAAAGATGATTTCTCGGAGGCGAGAAATTATTCTTTTTCTAAAGCGACCATGGATTATTGCATGTGGATGGATGCAGATGATATTCTGGAGGAAACAGAAAAAGAAAAATTTTTGGAATTAAAGCAGTCCTTGTCGTTGGATACAGATATGGTAATGATGAAATACAATACGGCTTTTGATGAAGCTGGTAAACCTTCCTTCTCTTATTTCAGGGAGAGGTGGATCAGAAATAGTGCGCAGTACCGATGGATTGGGGCTGTCCATGAAGTCATACCGCCAAACGGCCGGATTGTATATTCAGATATTGCGATCTGCCATAAAAAGGAGGGAGCCGGAGATCCCGATCGGAATTTAAGAATATATCAGAAGATGCTTGCGGAGGGAAAATCACTGGACCCACGGCAGCAATATTATTATGGACGGGAATTATACTATCACAAACAATACGAAGAAGCTGCTCTGGTACTGGAACAGTTTTTGCGTTCAGAGGAGGGGTGGGTTGAAAATAAAATAGAAGCATGCTCCGTCTGTGCCAGCTGTTATTATAAAATGGGGCAGGATCAGACAGCGCTGCTCACACTTTTGCGCAGTTTGAGTTATGATTTGCCGAGAGCGGAACTGTGCTGTGAGATAGGTAAACACTTTCTGGAACACGGAAACTTTCACAATGCAATTTATTGGTATGAAGCAGCACTGCAGACTCCTAAAAAGGAATATACCGATGGGTTTATGCTGCCGGATTGTTATGATTACGTCCCTTATCTACAGTTGTGTGTATGTTATGACAAATTGGGAGAGCAACAGAAAGCCAAGGAGTATAATGAAAAGGCTGGAGGGTGTAAGCCGTATTCGCCAGCGTATCTATACAATAGGCAGTATTTTGACAGACTTCAGTTAAAGGCAGTGGATTGAGATTTGTGAAGAAAATTCCTTTTTTCGACAAAAAGTGGCAATAC
Source organism: Lachnospiraceae bacterium UBA7060 (assembly GCA_002493835.1). GTDB lineage: Bacteria > Bacillota > Clostridia > Lachnospirales > Lachnospiraceae > UBA3282. The sequence continues at coordinate 18,549 of DLAA01000105.1, forward strand.
AGAAAGAGCCACATAAAATATTTGTAGAAAAAGGTACTTTTTGAGTGCTTTTTAAACAAATAATCGGAAAGGGTGAATTTTGAATGAATCAAAATAATCTATGTAACTGCTGCCCAATCAGTGTTTTCCCAACTGCTGTGAGCGCGGTCCTGCAGGACCGAAAGGGGATCAGGGGCCGGCTGGCCCACAGGGGATGAAAGGAGATACCGGCTGTCCTGGCCCTAAGGGGGATAAAGGGGATCCGGGCCCTATGGGGCCACAGGGTATTCCCGGCGCTCCCGGTGCAAGAGGGCCTAGAGGTAATACGGGGCCGGTAGGGCCTACTGGTAATACAGGGCCAAGAGGTTGTGCAGGACCGAGAGGATATGCAGGTCCACAGGGTATCCAGGGTATTCAGGGTGTCCGCGGTGACATCGGGCCAAAAGGGGATCCAGGCTGTGAAGGTCCAAAAGGCGACATGGGTCCGCAGGGACCCGCAGGCCCGCAAGGGCAGCCAGGTCCCGCAGGTCCGCAAGGTGATATTGGCCCGCAGGGGCCCAGAGGAATTCCCGGTCCTACAGGTCCGACCGGCCCGACTGGTTCCATGGGTCCGCAGGGTGTGACTGGCCCGCAAGGTATTCAGGGTGTGACTGGTCCGGTTGGTCCACAGGGTCCGAAAGGATGCCCTGGAGATGAAGGTCCGACTGGCACGACAGGTCCGACTGGTGCAACAGGTCCCACCGGTTCTATGGGAGCCACTGGCGCCACAGGAGCGACGGGCGCGACGGGAGCAACGGGAGCCGATGGAGTAACAGGGGCAACGGGCGCCACAGGAGCTGACGGCGCAATAGGCGCGACAGGAGCCACAGGAGCCGATGGAGCGACTGGCCCAACGGG
>DLAA01000105.1:19655-36971 GCA_002493835.1 Lachnospiraceae bacterium UBA7060
GGAGCTGACGGCGCAATAGGCGCGACAGGAGCCACAGGAGCCGATGGAGCGACTGGCCCAACGGGCGCCACAGGAGCGACGGGAGCAACGGGAGCCGATGGAGTAACAGGGGCAACGGGCGCCACGGGAGCTGACGGCGCAATAGGCGCGACAGGAGCCACAGGAGCCGATGGAGCGACTGGCCCAACGGGAGCCACCGGAGCCACGGGCGCGACGGGAGCCGACGGAGCAACAGGACCAACAGGAGCGACAGGAGCCGACGGTGCGACGGGTGCAACAGGACCAACAGGAGCGACAGGAGCAACGGGAGCCGACGGAGCGACAGGAGCAACAGGAGCGACAGGAGCCGACGGCGCAACGGGTTCAACAGGCGCGACAGGTCCAACAGGAGCCGACGGTGCCACAGGCGCAACGGGAGCCGACGGTGCGACAGGAGCGACAGGAGCGACAGGAGCCACCGGGGCTACAGGGGCAACAGGTCCTACCGGTGTTGCCGGTACAGGAGCGATTATTCCATTTGCGTCAGGACTTCCGGTTTCTTTGACGACAATCGCTGGCGGTCTTGCAGGTATCCCCGCCTTTGTTGGCTTTGGAAGCAGCGCGCAGGGGCTTACCGTGCTGGGAAGCACGATAGATATCACAAATGCCAGTGGAACGCTTTCTAACTTTGCTTTCCAAATTCCGCGTGCAGGTATCATCACTTCCTTCAGCGCATTTTTCAGTACGACGATTGCCCTCTCATTAGTGGGCTCTACTGTTGCAGTCAGGGCACAGCTGTATCAGTCTGCAACGCCGAACAATGTATTTTCTCCGATTGCGGGAACGCTGATCAATTTGACACCGTCTCTTACCGGAGTGATATCAGTCGGAACACTGTTAAACGGAGCGCTCACTGGACTCAATATTCCGGTGACGGCACAAACGCGGCTGATGCTTGTGTTCTCAGCAACGGCAAGCGGATTAACTTTAGTGAATACGGTGGCAGGCTATGCAAGCGCCGGCCTAAGTATTAATTAATAGAGAGGCATCGGAAAATTTCGGAGGTTTCGATTATTCGAAACCTCCGGTTCATTTAAATTTTGCCAAATACAGATTTTCTTGTCACACGGTAGTTTTTGGATTGTCTAATGATATAACGGAGGTAAAAAGTCATGAAAAATATAACAAACGAGGAAATGCAGGCTTTGATAGACAAAGCTGTTGCTGGAGACAAAAATTCTCTGGAAACTATAATACTCAGCGTACAGGATTTGGTCTTCAACCTGTCTCTGCGTATGCTAGGAACTTTCCAAGATGCAGAGGATGCTTCGCAGGATATCTTATTGAAAATGATAACTCATCTTTCCTCATTCAAAGGAGAGAGCTCTTTTTCCACATGGATATTCAGCATTGCAGTAAACCATTTGAAAAACTATAAGAAGCATATGTTTGCAAAATTTCCGCTCAGTTTTGAATTCTATGGGGAGGATATCAAAAATGGTAAGATTGATGACGTGCCAGATTTAACGCAGAACGTAGAAAAATCTATATTGGAAGAGGAACTCAAATTATCCTGTACAAATGTTATGCTCCAATGTCTTGATACGGAAAGCAGGTGTATCTTTATTTTGGGCACAATGTTCAAGGTGGATAGCCGGATTGCCGGGGATATTTTAGAGATTACACCAGAAGCCTATCGTCAGCGGTTGTCAAGAATTCGAAATAAAATGGCAGATTTCTTAAGAGAATACTGCGGTGAATATGGTAATGGAAAATGTCATTGTGCCAACAGAGTAAATTATGCTATTCAAAATCATAGAATAAACCCTGCACAGCTGGACTTTACAACTGCCATACCAACCGAAACATTGGTGGAAGTCAAAGAGGCTATGGAAGATATTGACGGTCTTTCGCAGGAATTTTCCTTTTGCAAAACCTATCAATCTCCGGTAAGTTTGAAGGAATTTATTCAGAAATTTTTAGATGGGACTTCTTTTTCCGTTATAAAAAATGCGTAGGGAGGGGGAAGATATGGATATACAGATGATTTTGAAATATTTGTCTGATTTGAACGAGAATAATAATCGAGAGTGGTATCATGCACATAAAGCAGAAAATAAAGCGGCAAATACAGAATTTGAAAATCTGATTCAGGCACTCATGATGGGAATTGGAGAATTTGACAGCAGCGTGCTACATAACAATCCGAAGAATCTCACTTTTAAATTGGCGAGAGATACGCGGTTCAGTCATGATAAATCACCCTACAATCCAGCGTTCCGCGCGCATATTTCCTCACAGGGGAAATTGCCCATTCCCGTTGGATATTATGTAATGATCAAACCGGGAAACCATTCTTTTCTCGGTGGAGGGCTGTTTGCAGATATGTTCAAGGATGCAACAACAATGATACGGGATTATATTGTCCAAAATGCGGAGGAATGGGAACAGATTATCCATGAACCAGAGTTTGAAAAATATTTTACTGTACAGGGGACGGCATTAAAGAATGTACCCGCGGGATATGAAAAAGAACACTCTCAGGCGGAGTATTTAAAGTTTAAGAGCTGGTATTTGGAGTATCCTCTAAAGGATGAGGAACTGAACGATGCAGACGCATTTCTCGTAAAGGCAGTAAATATTTTTTGTGTGATGAAACCTTTTAACGATTATCTTAACAGAGCGCTTTTTGATTTTCGGATGCCGGCAAGGTGACAACGGCCTGTTAGTGTCAAGACAGTCCGTTTACGCATAGGATACGGTAATGAGCATTGGGAGAAAAGGGTATGCAGATTTGACTTGTCGGGAAATGATTTTGTCGGATGATTTTTTGGATATTATTGTTGATTATGATGTGATTGAGGAGATTTTGGCGGGGGCGGATGTAGAATTTTGTTATCGGGAAATAGATGCCGGATTTGGTGTGGCGCATGTAAGACGCAGCCAGGTACAGCCGATATCTATAGGATATTATGGTTATTCCACCATACCAAAGCTGTATGGACTGATGCAGGCGGTGGGGAGAACCTTTGACGCATCACCTCTGATTGCGATGGGAAACGTCCGGGTACAGAATCCACCGCTTGCTCTGCAGGGAAGCGGTGTTATCATGGGATTTATTGACACCGGGATCCGCTATCAGGAGGCGGCGTTCAGACGGGAGGACGGGAGCACCCGCATTCTTTCCATCTGGGATCAAACCATACAGACAGGGACACCGCCGGAAGGGTTTTTGTATGGTACAGAATACCGCCGGGCAGATATTGACAGGGCACTTGCGGAGCCGGAGCCGGAGACAGTGGTGCCCAGCACCGATACTATTGGACACGGCACAAGGATGGCTTCGGCAGCTGCAGGGAGCCTTTTGAATCAGGGGTTGACATTCCGGGGAGCGGCGCCCCTTGCGGATATAGCGGTGGTGAAGTTGAAGGGGGCAAAATCATATCTGCGTGATTATTACCTGATAGACGACCGGGCGGAAGCCTTCGAGGAAAACGATATCATGGAGGCTGTGAAGTATTTGCAGCAGATGGCCGTGGCATTCAGCAGACCCGTGGTGATTGTAATTGGCCTGGGCACGAATATGGGCAGCCATGACGGTACTTCTGCTCTGGATTCCTACCTGAATATTGTGGCGGGCCGGAGAAGCAGGGCCGTGGTGGTGGGCTGCGGAAACGAAGGGGATAAGGCACACCACTATGACAATTTCATGCCCAGCAATGTGGAGATACGTGTCGCCGGGCAGATGAAGGGATTCTGCGCGGAGATCTGGGGAGGACTGCCAGATGTATACGCCGTCTCCATACGCTCGCCTGGGGGCGAAGTGTCACCTGTCATTGATTTTCGGAATGGGATTGACAGAAACGTTTCTTTTATCTTTGAGAGGACGCGGATACAGGTCAGTATTATTCTGGTGGAGAAAGATGCCGGAGATCCTCTGGTTTTTTTTCGCTTTATCGATCCCACGCCTGGCATCTGGACGGTGACGCTGACTGCGTCCAGAAGGATGAGCGGCAGGGGACAGTACCATATGTGGCTTCCCATCGAGGCCTTTTTAGAGCAGAGCGTTACTTTTTTACAGCCAAGTCCGGACGTAACGCTGACAGAGCCGGCCAACGCTTCGCAGGTGATCAGCATTTCTACTTATGACAGTTATACAGATAGCTGGTATGCGCCTTCCGGCAGGGGTTATACCAGGAATGGGAGCATCAAGCCGGATCTGGCAGCTCCGGGGGTGGGTGTGCATACTGCTCTGGGAACGACAGATGGATCCTGCATGGCAGCAGCGCTGGCGGCAGGTTGTGTGGCGCAGTTTCTGGAGTGGGCTGTGGTTGACGGAAATGCATTCGCTGTGGACAGTCGAGGGACAAAGAGCTATTTGATCCAGGGAGCGGAAAGACCTGGGGATATCATATATCCGGACAGACAGTGGGGGTATGGGCGGATTAATATCAACGGAACATTTGAGACGTTGGCGAGGCTGTAGGGAAAAATTGGCAGAGGACGGCAAGATCTTTAGCAGGGCTAAACTAGCTTTCTATTATATAAGCTATTTAGTCCTGTTTTTGTAGGAGGGAAACAGAAATGATACTTTTCAAATACAGGTAAATATTACATCTTTACATCAGAACATACGTTTGATAATATAATGTTACACTCATTGACGGGAGGAGGTGAAGGGAATGGAAGAAAGCATACACGAGGGCATCTTATCAGACAGTCCCGTTAATCTTCCGATTCAGATGATGTCACTGACAGATCGGGATGGCAGAATGACGCCGCAGTGGTTTCGTCTGGAGACGAAAGACCATGAAATTAGGATGTATCAGATCATACAAGTCGTATCCAGAGCGGAAAAAAATTATGCCGGGGTGCGGGAGAAGCAGTTTATCTGTAAAATCAACACGGGGAAATTCAGCAGGACTCTTGAAATGCGTTACAGTGTTATGTCCCAGAAATGGAGAATCTTCCAATTCCTGTAGTAGTGGGGAAATATGTCTTTCATATTGACGTCAATTCCGCCTTTCTCTCCTGGACGGCAGCCTACAGGGTGAATGTATTAGGGGAGAAAGAGGATATCAGACAGATTCCCAGCATTGTGGGCGGCGACCAGGAAAAGCGCCATGGCATTGTTCTCGCCAAGAGCACACCGGCGAAGAAGTATGGCATTCAGACAGGAGAGCCTATCGTGGCGGCACAGAGGAAATGTCCTGGGTTGGTGGTAGTGCCGCCCGATTATGGATTATATGTCACATCTTCCAGAGCTTTTATGGATATACTGAGAGAATACAGTGACAACGTGATCCAGTACAGTATTGATGAAGCGTGGATTGTGTTTGAAGGATTTGAAAAGCTGTATGGTCGTGGACAGATGGTGAATCTGGCTTATGAGATAAAGGACAGGATCAGAGATGAACTCGGCTTTACAGTAAACGTCGGTGTATCCACAAACTTCCTTCTGTCCAAGATGGCGGGGGATTTCTCCAAGCCCGATAAAGTGCATACCTGTTTCCCGGAAGAGATGGAGCGGAAAATGTGGCCTCTGCCTGTTTCCGATCTGTTTCTTTGCGGCCGTTCAACCGTGGAGAAGCTGCACCGGCTGGGGATACAGACAATAGGGGAGCTGGCACATGCGGATGAGGGAATGATCCACGCCCATCTAAAAAAGCACGGGCAGACCATTCAGGGATTTGCAAAGGGCGGCGATCTTGACCCGGCCATGATTTCTCATGAGGCGAACAAGGGTTATGGCAACAGCCTGACGGCACCAGTGGATATCGTGACGGAGGAATATGCGAGGCATTTACTGCTTTCCCTAAGTGAGACAGTGGGGGCAAGACTTAGGGCGGACAAGGTGATGGTCAGCGTAGTCAGTGTACATTTGACCACTTGTGAATTCAAACGCATGAATAGGCAGATGCAGTTGGATTCTCCTACCAATATCACAGAAGAGATCTACGGGGCGGCTTGCCTGATATTAGATAAGTTGTGGGACAAAAAAACGCCTATCCGGCAGATCGGTGTCCACACATCGAAGGTGCAGGAAAATGCGGGGCATCAGTACAGCATTTTTGATCTGGAAAAGAGCGATAAACTGGAAAAGCTGGACAAGGCGGTAGACCAGCTCCGGGAAAAGTATGGCGAAGATGCCATTTTCCGTGCCAGTTTTTTAAAAAGTAATGTGTCCCATATGAGCGGCGGGCTAAATAAAGAGAGACGCAGTGGAGGTTACCGCGGTAAGTTTCTGCAGGACTAACTGCCAGGGATAGACGTAGAAAATGGGAATGTGAGAGATCTACAAAAATGCAGAAAAGAGAATAAAAATATGTGCGGAAGATTCTATATAGATGATGAGACGGCGCAGGAAATTGAGAAGATCGCTAGAAAAATAGACAGTAAGATGTCAAAAACAGGGGATGTATATCCTTCGGAGTCTGCCCTGGTTTTGCAGGCCGACCATGACAGTATGGTGGCAAAGGTGCTTAAATGGGGCTATGAGTCGGCAAGAAAGAATACTGTAATCTTTAATGCCAGATCGGAAGACCACAGGCAAATAGAAAACTTGATGATTTGTCCCGCTTGTGGTAAATTATAATGTATATGCTATATATGTGACTTTCTCAGGAAAGGCGGAAAAGAAATAATGAAAAAACGAAGGCTTGGGCTGACCGGGCTGATTTTGTTGGGAATGGGAATACTGATGGGCTGTGGAACACCTCTGGGCGAAGACGCAGTCCCAGGGAGCGGGACAGTGGAGGAGAGACCGGAGGAAACCGAAGAAGAAGAGGGCAGTTCCGGCGCGGAGACAATCTCCTGGCGTGAGTCAGTGCGTAAAATGTTCGAAGATCCTTACGGAGATTATGTAGAGACCGGCGGTGAGATTGCCTTTTTGGCAGACGGTCCTGTGGAGGACGGAGGTTATAATGAGGCCATTTATAATGGTGTGAGGATGTATGCTTTGGGAGCCGGCGTTTCTTTTTCGTATTACAATGCGGATTCAGATGACCCGGAGAACTATCATGAGCTTATTGTGAGAGCAGCAGAAGATGGTGCGGGTCTGATTGTCTGTGGCGGCAATATGTTTGGCGAGGCTGTGGGCACGCTGCAGAATATTTATCCACAGATTTCCTTTTTACTGATAGACAGTATGCCGTTGAACGATGCAGGAGAGGAGCTTCCTATTGAGAAGAATGTGCATTGTATTCTATTCCATGAGGAGCAGGCAGGATATCTGGCAGGTTATATGGCAGTCTGGGAAGGGTACAGGCATTTGGGTTTTGTAGGCGGCAGGCAGGAGCCGGCGGTTTTACGGTACGGATACGGTTATCTGCAGGGGATTGACGCAGCCGTGAAGGATTTGTCGCTGGATGATGTGTCAGTGAATTACTGGTATGCGAACAGCTACTCGCCGGATATTGCAGTGCGGGAGAAGACGGATGCCTGGTATGGCGACGGCACACAGATTATCTTTGTCTGCGGCGGCGGGCTGTATGAGTCTGTTCTGGAAGCGGCTGAAAATCAGAATGGGATGTTGATCGGCGTGGATGTTGATCAGAGCAGGATTTCAGACCGGTTTTTGACCAGCGCAGTCAAAAATATTGGGACGGCCGTGACAGATGCTTTAGATGAATATTATGCGGCAGGCGGGTGGCCTGAGGAGTATGCCGGGCAGATGAAGCGCTACGGTGTGGAGGACGGTTGTGCGGCTATACCTGTGATGGATACGGAATGGCGGTTCAAGGAGGTGTCGACAACCCTCTTTTTTGAAATATATAAACAGATGAAGAGAGGCGACAGAGGAGTGTCAGATGATATCAGTGAACCTCCTCAGGTGGCTGTCACGGTGAATTTTGAATGAACGCGGGAGGATTTGGCGTGAACAAACAAAAGAATGATAGGATATGTTCCGGATGCCTTCTGCTTTTGTGGATATGTTTTGCTGCTTTGCTGCTTAGTGGCTGTGGAGAGGAAGCGTCGCCGACAGGAGCAAATGCGGAATTGGGAAGCGGTGCTGGGGATGTCGAAGGACAGCGGGAAAGAGAGCTTGCAGAACTTACGGCGGGAGAGACAAGCCTATCGTTGGGGGAACTGTCAGGATATGCCACGGACGTATCCTTAGTCTATGATGCGTTGGCAAAAAGGCTTCGCTGTTCCTTAAATATGCCGTTGATTCCCTCAAGTGATGACGCCTATTTGTATCTTTTTCGGGCGGATTCCTGGGAGGAGGACGAGGCGGTGCTTACCGGGGAACCAGTTACAAGGGGACGCAAGAACCGGGAGTGGGAAATCGCATTTCCTTATCGGGATGTCTATCTTTTTGAGCGGTTTATTCCCGCACTGCGGATGGACGGAAACTATGTGCAGATTGGAAAGAGCGTATATCTATCAAATCCGGAGGCCTTGGCGGACAATCAAGATGCTTATCCGGATCCGGGATCCAAAAAGGGACTCCTCCTGGATCCTACTATGGTTGGTACTTCGGAGCTGACGGATTTAAATGTGAAGCATGCCATTTACAATATTCCGCTTTCTCATATTATGGGGGAGACGTCTGATCAAACTTTCCCAACCATCACTTATACCTACAGAGGAAAGAATTATGTCTTCAACGGAGCGGCGATCAACGGCTATGACGGTCTGTTCACTTATCTGTCAGATGCGGGAATGACAGCCACGGCAGTGGTCTTAAATGACTGGAATGATTCTTTCCCGGAACTGGTTCACCCTGAGGCGCGCAATCAGGAGAGCGGTGCTTACTATTATATGTTCAACACAGCTGAGGAGGAGGGAACAAGAACCCTGGAGGCTGTAGCCAGCTTTTTGGCTGAGCGTTATTCCGATGGTAAGCATGGTATGGTACATAGCTGGGTGATTGCCAATGAGATTAATCAGAACCATGTCTGGAATTATATGAATACCAGGGATGTTCTGCATTATGCGAAGGAATTTGAAAAGTCTTTACGTATTTTTTATCAGGCAGTGAGGAGCCATTATGCGCAGGGACGGGTATATTTCAGTATTGATAATGCTTGGAACAGTAATGAGGGTGATAACAGCAATTTCTTTAATGGAAGGGATGTCTTGGAGGCATTTAATGAGGCGGCGCAGGCACATGGAAATTATGACTGGGGCATTGCGATCCATCCCTATCCGGAACCGCTGACCCGTGTGAACTATTGGTCTCAAGAGTACGATAAGACGATAGATGCCCCCTATTTGTCCATTATGAACCTGAATGTTTTGACGGATCTTTTGAGTGAAGAAACGTTTTTGGATAAAGAGGGTGAAGTGCGGAGCGTTACCATAACGGAGCTGGGCTTTTCGTCGGGATCTGGGGAAAGACTGCAGGCGGCAGCTTTTGCTTACTGTTATCATATTGTGGAGGCCAACCCTTATGTGGATGCGTTTCTGATGAATCGTCAAACGGATGCGCCGGAAGAGGTTATGGCAGGGCTGTCCTTCGGTGTGTATGAGTACGATCATTCAGGGAAATATATAAAAGATGTTTTCCGCTATATCGACACGGATCGGAGCGGAGAGTACACGAAATTTATGTTGAATATTCTGGGTGCGGACAGCCTGAAGGAGGCGTTGTCCTGGGCAGAGGCGGAGTAAAATGAAAGTTTCCTTATTGGTAACGGTATATAATGTGAAGGAAAATCTGCCTCTCACGCTGAAAAGCATCGAAGAGCAGGATTATCCGGATGTGGAGGTCGTGATTGTGGACGGCGGTTCCACTGATGGCACGGTGCAGCTGATAGAAGAGTTTGCGGCGCGTGCGGCACACAGGGAGGGGTTTTGTGTGCAGTGGCTCTCAGAGCCTGACGACGGTCTTTATGATGCCATGAACAAGGCTTACCGGCTGAGTACAGGTGATGTGATCGCAGTCTGTAATGACAGACTGTGTAAACCATATACAGTGAGCAGGCTGGTGGAGGCGCTTGAAAGGGGAGGCCTGCAGTGTGTAGGAGCACATGCCGATCTGGTGTACGTGGAGGGTGAGCGGGTTATCAGGAAATGGCATATGGGGGAGGGAAGGATCTCAGAAGGATGGATGCCTGGACATCCCACCCTTTTTCTCCGGCGTGCCGTGTATGAAAAATACGGTCTGTATGATACTTCTTACCGCTGTGCGGCAGATTATGAATTTATGGTACGCTTTTTAAAAGAAAAGAAAAATGAGCTGGCCTATGTTCCGGAAGTTCTGGTGGCTATGTTTTATGGCGGCACCAGCAACGCAGGACTTGGAAATTATTTGATATCTTTCAAAGAGGGATATCGGGCGCTCAAAAAGAACAGAGTACCTTATCCATTATGGATTACTGCACGCAGGACGCTGCGGGTACTATTGCAGTTTGGAAAGAGGAATCATGCATAGAAAACGGACAGTGATGGCAGTTTTGCCTTTGGCGGCCATGGTCTTTTTGTGGCTTGTCATAAATGCGGGCGAGGCGGACCGATTGGAAAATTATATTCTGGACGAACAGACTTATGATCAACTAATGTCAGAACGACAAGAGTGTGACGGTTTGCTTTTAAAAGGCCTGGTATTTGGGGGTGAAGATCTGTTCTATGACCGCATGTCGCATACTTTTTATTATTCGGTGCCGGAGGGAGATAAACAGGGGTATAATCCAGTGGTAAGCCTGAGAGAAATGGGAGAAGAGATAAAGTTTGCCATTTATGAGGAGCGTATCACGGATGAATTGATACAGAACGGCCGTAAGATGGCATGCATGGCGTATGATGATACAAATTACGAGCCATATACGCTGGTGGTCACCACGCTGCCAGTTATGAGCATAGAGGCGGCAGGTTACATGTCTGACGACGATGTGGAGATGGAGATGACACTTTTCGACAACCGTGCGGATGTGGGAGTACGTGTCTGGCAGTCGAAGGGAACTATCGCAAGGAGGGGGCGCACTACCAGAAGCTATGAGAAGACAGGCTATAAGCTGGTACTTTCTGATAAGCTTTCTCTTCTGGGAATGCGTCGGGACGACGACTGGGTGTTATATGCGGGCTATAATGATCAGGAGAAGATCCGCAACGTGTTTTCCTGTAATCTATGGAAAAATTCATGTGCAAAGAACAATTCTTTCGGCATTGACAATGGCGTGGAATACCGCTATGCAGAGCTGCTTATTAATGGTATGTATGAGGGGTTGTATGCTCTGGGATATCGGATTGACGATAAACAGATGAGGGTTGATGCTGCGGCAGACAACGGCTGTGTCTACAAAAAAGTAAATTTTTACAGCGAATTTCCGATTACTTTGACGGAGGAAGGCACGGTTCCGGATTATGAAATCTCTTCCCGGCTTGTGAGCAAAGAGCAGGAGCAGGAAAAATGGCAGGCACTTTATGATTTTTATGACGGTCTTTGGCAGCATCGTGACGATGACAGCTGGCTTATGGATAGTATCGATATTGATAACAGTATTGATATGCACCTGTTCTTAAATCTGGTTCAGGGTGTGGATAATGTGGACGGCCCCCTCATAAAAAACATGTATATTACGGCCAAAAAGACGGGGCAGGGAAAAGTGCGCTATCTTTATACACCATGGGACCTGGATATCACGTGGGGAAACAGCTGGCTTTTTGAGGCACATAATTATACGATACCTTACGATCTTGCGCCGGAAGATCAAGTGATCTGGGAGAGCGGCAGCCTCTACCAGCTTTTGTGTAATGAAAACAGGGAAATCATGGAGCGCTATCGGCGCAGATATCAGGAGCTGCGGGCCGGGGTATGGTCAGATCAGGCTATATTGGAACAATTAGATGAGTATGAGGCGCAGATATTTGATTCAGGAGCTTATGTCAGAGAACAGGAGCGGTGGACTGGCGGCAGCTATGTGGCAGCAAAAACGCGTCTGTCCGACTTTAAGCGGTATGCTCTAGCGCGGCTTGCTGCGATGGACCGCAGTTTTGAATAGTGAGGTGTGGTATGGCAGTGATTGGTTTCGCGGCTTTGGCCGCAGGTATTTTTATGTTGGATCTTCTTTTAAAAAATTATGTGGAGAAACATTTGAAGGAGGGAGAAGAAAAACCCTTCTGCAAAGGGAGGCTTTTGATCAGAAAATATCATAACCGGGGAGCTTTCCTTGATGTGGGTGCGGGTAGAAGGGGGGCGGTGGCGCTTTTGTCTTTGATCCTGACGCTCTTTATGACGGTGGTGTTTCTCACTACATTCAGCTTCCGGGGAAACTCTACCCTAAGGGCGGGGTTGGCTCTTTTGCTGGGAGGCGCCTACAGTAATACTTATGATCGTCTGACGCGCCGTTATGTGGTGGATTACGTCAGCTTTCCCGTAAAAAATAAGCGGTTTCGACAGATTGTCTTTAATATATCAGACTTCTGTATTATGATCGGAGCCCTGCTTATGGCATTGGGAGAGATGAAGAAAAAGTGACAAAAAGCCGGACTTGAGTCCGGCTTTTTTGCGCGCATCAGCAGAATAAGAAGGCGGTTCAGACAGGACGCATGCTTCATGCAGGACTGGTAATGACTGTGCCGTCTTTACCCTTCAAGGCTTCTTTTACTTTCCCGAGAGAGGTGATCAGAACACGGCCTTCGGGATTGGCATTCAGATAGGTAATAGAGGCTTCAATCTTCGGAAGCATAGTTCCCTCCTCGAACTGTCCCTGGGTGGATAGCTCTTTTGCCTGCGCTGTTGTGAGGGAATAGATGGCTTCCTGTCCAGCCTGTTTGAAATTGCGGTAGACACAGGGTACGCTTGTCAAGATAATCAATTCATCTGCAAGCAGATCTGCGGCCAGTCTGCCGGCGATGGCGTCTTTCTCGATTACGGCGGAAGCCCCCTTTAGGACATGGTTTTGCTCAATGACAGGAATGCCGCCTCCTCCGCATGCGATGACGATTTGGTCGGCCTCTGCCAGCGTGCGGATGGCATCGATTTCTACGATATCAATGGGCTGGGGCGCTGCAACCACACGGCGGAAGCCTTTGCCTGGCTCTTCTGTTACATAGTTGCCTTTCTTGATTTCGGCTTCTGCGTCCTCGGCGGACATATAACGGCCGATTACTTTTGTGGGGGCATAAAATGCGTCATCATAAGGATCTACCGTAACTTGTGTCAGGATGGTACTGACGGTTTTGACAATACCGCGGCTGACAAGTTCGGCGCGCAGGGCATTTTGGATATCATAGCCCACATAGCCCTGACTCATAGCAGAGCAGACGCACATAGGGGCTGGTGTGTAGTCCGTGTAGACCCGGCGCAGCTCTGACATGGCTTTGTGAATCATGCTGACCTGCCGGCCGTTGCTGTGTGTGATTGTGAGCTGGTAATCAGCCTCCACCAGATCTGCCAAAGCCTTGGCTGTTTTTTTCACAGCATCCCACTGTTCCATAGTTGTATAACCGAGCGCCTCATGTCCCAGGGAGACAACAGCTTTTTTTCTATTCATAAAAACCTCCGTTTCGCTACAGAAAATTGAATCTGCGTCTAGTATACCAAACCTCCTCATATTTGTATAGAATGCTTTTTAAGAAAAAATATTATGTAAACTAATTGTAAAATTTAGATAAAATTGATGTTTTGCTTTTACTATAAATTATGCAAAATAGACAAGAAACAAATTGACAATGCAATAAGCGGGCGGTATAATAAATTATGGTAAAAATTGTTTTCTATTTCGGGGAAGGGGGCGAAACCGGTGTCGCAGTCTGGCGGTATCGGGTGTTAAGATGAATTACCTGAATAATGTACAGGCGATGTCTATGGAGCAGATCCGGGCAGTTGTCGAAATTATACAACGTTCTACTGATGCTTATATGTTTATTTTAGATTTGACTTCGGATATCTATATGCTGCCGGAGAAGGCAGTGAAACGGTTTCCTTTCCATTCTACGATGATTGAGAATTGTACGGAAACATTAAAGAAAATAATATATCCGTCCGATTATGAGATGGTTTTGGCTGATATTGAAAAATGCCGTTTAGGTGAGCAGGATACACACACCTTGGAATACCGCTGGCTTGACCGTATGAACCGTGTGGTTTGGATCAGCTGCAGAGGTACGGTGGTCACAGGTGCAGAGGGGCGAAAGCTTTTGATCGGCACAGTCAGTGAACTGGGCAAAAAAGCGAAAGCCGACAATATTACAGGACTCCGAAGAGAGACGAGATTTCGATTGAATACGGAGTCATTGCTTCGGGACAGACCGGCTTCCATACGCTACATGATGCGTATGGGCATTGACAATTTTAAGGAGATCAACGAAAAGGAAGGGATAGAGGCTGGCGATGAGGTATTGAGAGAGCTGGCGGAATGCATTTTAAAGACGGTGGATGAAAGTGTGGATGTCTATCGCCTGATGGCAGATGAGTTTATGATTGTGGATGCCGGAACAAGTGAGAGGCAAAATCCCCGCACAGTCTACAAGCAGATTCAAGGAACCATAGCATCTATGGCCAAAAGCAAAGAGTACAGCCGATTTTACACAGTTTCCGCTGGTGTTCTTGAGGGAGATTTTTCTGGCAGAACAGTAGAGGAAATTATGAGATATACCGAATTTTCCTTAAATGAAGCGAAGCGGGGCGGCAGAAATCAGATGACAATATTTGAGCAGGCGTCCTATGAAGTTTATTTGAAACGGCTTGATATTCGAAAGGCTTTGAGGCAGGATATCAACAATGATTTTAGGGGATTTGAGGTATATTATCAACCTATTGTGTCCACGTCCGATTACAAATTAGTTGGAGCAGAGGCGTTGCTGCGCTGGCAAAATGATAAGTATGGCAAAATGTCGCCGGCTGTGTTTGTCCCGATTCTGGAGGAGAGTGGTTTGATTATTCCGGTGGGACGTTATGTCCTTTGGGAAGCTGCCAGGACTTGTAAGAGATGGAAGCAATATATACCCGCGTTTCATATCCATGTTAATTTGTCCTATGTGCAGCTTTACAGAAGCGATTTGATGATGGATGTGGAGAGATGTATCCAGGAGATCGGAATTGAACCGGAGAGTTTGGTCTTAGAGCTGACTGAGAGTGGATATATTGAGACGAACGAGCAGATCAAATCACTTTTTAAAGATCTGAAAGCCAAAAATATTGATTTGGCGCTGGATGATTTTGGGACGGGCTACTCCAATATGCGTTATCTGAAAGAAATTGATGTTAAGACGGTCAAGATAGACAGGTCCTTTGTGGTGCAGGCTCTTCAAAATGACTATGATTTTAATATCATCAGTCACATTATAGATATGGTGCATAGTCTGGGCTCTGCGGTATGCATGGAAGGAATTGAGGAAAAGGAAGAACTTTCCAAAATGATGGCCACAAAGCCGGATATGATACAGGGATATTACTTCGGGAAGCCTTCCCCGCCAGAGCAGTTTGAGGAAAACTTCCTTAAGGATGTAAATTTTCCCTGATGCGGATGTCAACATCCACGTAATTGTTTTCCACAGAAGGCATCTCTCCCGTAGTCAGGCAGGCGAACAGGATAGTGAGAGGGAGAACTCCCTGCTGAAAGGGCTGTTGGCAGATGGTGGCTGCGATCAGTCCTTTTTCCATATATTCGCGGGTTGTGGGCACCAAATCATTAGTTATGACAGTTATGTCGCTTTTCTTTCCGGAGTCCTCGACAGCCTGACAACCGCCATAGACGCCTCCTGCAGTGAAATAAAGGGCGTTAATTTCCGGGTGGTCTGTCAAAAGCTTTTCGGTAAGCCTGCGGCTCACCCGGTCATCATCATTGTTGTTGACAGTCTCTACGATGTGAATGTTTGGATGGGAGGCAGTAATATGGGTAAAACCGGCGATACGTTCAGTATGGCAGAGGATGTTCTGGGAACCGGAGACGATGCCAACGTATACTTGCCCCTGTGTCATTAGATGCATAAGGCCTGCGGCTGTTTCTCCGGAGCGGTAAAAATGACTGCCCACATAAGCCAGTCGCCTGGAATTTTCGATATCCGTGTTCAGTGTCACCACGGGAATGCCTCGTTCGCAGAGCAAGTTGATTTTTTCGCGGACAGCAGCGTCATTGTAAGGCGAGATAGCAAGGCCGCTTATTCCTTCACTCAGAAGGTCGTCGATGGCTGAGAGCTGTTCATCAAGGCTGTACTCGGTCTGACGGATGAGAACACTGCAGTTATAGCCGTCCAGCTCCCGTGCCTTTTCGTAGACACCGGAGAGCACATCATCGAAAAAGGGATTGCCAATGCCCAAGAGCACCACGCCGAGCTTCAGGTTCTTTTTCTGGGCCGCGAGGACGATACCGGCTTTGTTGGGCTTGTAGTCGAGGGCGCGGACAATTTCCAGGATTTTTTCCGCTGTCTGGGGATTGACGTCGCCTCGGTGGTTTAAGACACGGTCTACTGTTCCCCTGGATACACCTGCTAGGGTAGCGATTTCTTTGATCGTTGCCATGGACTGCTTTCCTTTCTCGATGGTTTTATGACAATTCCATAACAGATTAGCATATCAAGTGGAAATAGACAATGCGTTCGGTGACATTTTGTATAATGTTACGAAAAAAATATAATACTTGCTTTTCTTATTGAGACAGATTATCATAAAAACAAGAATAACGTGCACGGGCACGGAGAAAATATTAACAGATTAGGAGGATCGCTATGCTGTATATAGGAGTGGACCTGGGAACCAGCGCCGTAAAGCTTCTTTTGATGGAGGGAAACGGTAAAATTGTAAACATTGTTTCAAAGGAGTACCCGCTTTATTTTCCGCATCCAGGATGGTCGGAACAAAAGCCGGAAGATTGGTACGAGCAGAGCATCGCGGGGATCAAGGAGCTGACAGCCGGTGTGGATAAGAGTCAGATCGCGGGTATCAGCTTTGGCGGGCAGATGCATGGACTGGTGATTTTGGATGAGAAGGATGAGGTGATTCGTCCTGCGATTCTCTGGAATGATGGAAGAACGACAGAGGAATGCGACTATTTGAACAATGTGATTGGAAAGGAAAAGCTTTCCGAATATACGGCGAATATTTCCTTTACCGGATTTACCGCACCGAAGGTGCTCTGGGTGAAAAACAAGGAGCCGGAGAACTTTGCGCGAATTAAAAAGATTATGCTTCCCAAGGATTATATCGCTTACAAGCTGACGGGAGTGCACTGTACGGACGTTTCCGATGCTTCCGGTATGCTTCTGTTCGATGTGAAAAACCGCTGCTGGTCTAAGGAAATGTGCGAAATCTGCGGTGTGAAGGAAGAACAGCTCGCAAAGATTTACGAAAGCTATGAAACGGTAGGGACAGTACTTCCTGAGATTGCAAAAGAGCTGGGCATCTCTGAGAACGTGAAAGTGGCAGCAGGCGGCGGCGACAATGCGGCGGCG
>DLAA01000105.1:37271-46956 GCA_002493835.1 Lachnospiraceae bacterium UBA7060
CGGCGGCGACAATGCGGCGGCGGCTGTGGGTACCGGTACCGTGGGAGACGGCATGTGTAATATTTCTCTCGGCACCAGCGGCACGATCTTTATTTCCTCCAATAAATTTGGTGTAGATAAAAATAATGCTCTGCACGCCTTTGCTCATGCGGACGGGCACTATCACCTGATGGGCTGCATGCTTAGTGCTGCTTCCTGTAACAAGTGGTGGATGGACGATATTATCGGCACAGAGAAATATGCCGATGAGCAGAAAGCGATTACCGACGACAAGCTGGGAGAGAATCATGTGTACTTCCTGCCTTATTTGATGGGGGAGCGTTCTCCTCATAATGATCCTGATGCGAGGGGTACTTTTATCGGAATGACAATGGATACTTCCAGAGCGGATATGACGCAGGCTGTTTTGGAGGGTGTGGCTTTCGCTCTGAGAGATTCTTTGGAGGTGGCGAGATCCCTGGGCATCCACATCGAACGCACGAAGATTTGCGGCGGTGGTGCGAAGAGCCCGCTGTGGAAGAGAATGATCGCCAATATTATGAATCTCAAGGTGGATGTGATCGAGAGTGAGGAGGGCCCGGCCATGGGCGGCGCTATGCTGGCTGCGGTTGCCTGCGGCGAATACAAAGATGTAGAGGAAGCGGCGGCGAAGATTGTAAAAGTGGTGGATACGGTGGAGCCCGAGGCTGCTCTCGTGGAGAAATACGAGAGGAGATATCAGCAGTTTAAACAGATTTATCCGGCGTGTAAGGCGCTGTTTAAGGTGATTAAGTAATTATTTAGGAAAGGGTTAATGCGGTTCATGCACGAGCTGAAACATATTATTAGCCAGAAAAAATACGTTGTATGGCTGTTGCTTTTGGAAATTTTGGCAGTCGTTATTTACGGGCTGATAACAGCGGTGTCATTTTCTGCGCAGGAATTGGTTTTTGATGAAAATGACATGCTGCTAAAGCAGTCTGCGGACGTGACAGATGGAAATTATCTGGATACTTCTTTTGAGGGTACAAAAGCAGTTGTTACTCCGGCTTTTCAGATGCCGAAAGGGATCTACTATATAGAGGCTTCCTTTAACCGGCATGGAATTGTGAGGGCCGGGTTGATCTATGATAAGCCGAGAAACGGAAAGGAACTGGTTGACGATGATGAGTTTATTGTTAACCCGGATAAGCAGGTTATTTCGTACCGAGTCAGGATTCATGATGATTCCAGACTACGTTTTAAGCTGCGGCTGACGGGAGATGCAGTAGACGGGGATTATATTCAACTGTTTCAGGTGAGAATTGTTCCTTCCAGAATGACTTGTGCATACCGAGTGTTTCTGTTGACTGCTTTTCTTATCTTTGCGGATTTGATTCTGTGGGGATATTTAAAGTACTATGAGAAGTGGGAGGCGGAGCGCAGAGTCGTTTTTCTGGTTCTGATTTTTACGGTCTTTTTTGTCAGCCTCCCTCTGTTCCAAAGCGGCCTGAACGGCGGCGTGGATCTGGTGTTCCACTTATCCCGGTTTGAGGGGATTTACAGGGGATTAAAGTTTGGCGGAGGAGGAGGAACGCAATTTCCGGTCAGAGTACAGCCAGGCTGGCTGGATGGGTATGGATATGCAGTTTCTGTCTTCTATGGGGATATCCTGATGTATGTGCCAGCGCTTCTGCGTGCTGTTGGATTTACTTTGGAAGAATGCTATAAAGTATATCTGGGGGGAGTTAACATTGCAACCGTATTTCTCTCTTTCTATGCTTTTAAGAAGATGACCAAAAAAGAAATACCGGCGATGATAGGAAGCGTTCTGTATGCCGGAAATATGTCCAGAATCAGCATGATGTATACGGTCGTGCTTGGCGGAGTCAGCGGTATGATGTTTTATCCGCTTATTGCGGCTGGATTTTATCTGCTTTTTACAGAAGACATTAATACGGAAGAGTATAAGAGAACATGGATTCTTCTCACGACAGGATTTACAGGAATCCTGATGACGCATATGTTGAGCTGTCTGATGATTGGTTTATATTCGGTTCTGCTGTGTGTTGTCATGATAAAAAGAGTGTTGAGAAAGAACACGTTCCTTGTACTTGTAAAGGCGGCCGGAGCAGCTGTTTTGTTGAATTTATGGTATTTGATCCCCTTCTTACAGTATATGTTTACAGAGAAGCTGCAGATCAATTCCAAAATGACTCAAAAGGAGGAAATTGGAGATTACTATGCGGCGCTTGCGGATTTTACGCAGGAGGGTAAAACTCTTTACCAGCTTTTTACGGATGACAATGGGATTGGGTTTCCTATGCTGCTCGTGTTTTTGCTTATGATTGTTACACTGTCTGTACAGGGAAAAGGGAGACAGTTACAGCGGGTGAAAATATTTTCCTTTTTTGTCCTATTTTCAATTGTCGTTTGTACAGATCTGTTTCCCATTGTTGCGGTAGCGAAGGTGAGCAGCCTGCTTACAAAAATTTTCCGGACAGTGCAATATCAGTATCGATTTATGAGTATAGCTGTTGTAATGATGGTCTGTCTGGCGGTTCTGTTTTTTGCAGCAGATGTGTTAGACCGCAAAAAGCTTTACTGCATAGCGGGCGTGTTGTGTTGTATTACGCTGTATCAGAATCTTCAATACTTTGCAACGTTGTCTTTTGATCAGATTTACCTGGATGCGATTGCACTGGAGTCGAGAACAGACAAAGAGTTATACAGCTATACGGTTGGAAATGGGGAATATCTCCCGGTGATGACTAATACTGCAAAGTTTACCGGAGAG
Source organism: Lachnospiraceae bacterium UBA7060 (assembly GCA_002493835.1). Taxonomy (GTDB): domain Bacteria; phylum Bacillota; class Clostridia; order Lachnospirales; family Lachnospiraceae; genus UBA3282. The sequence goes on from DLAA01000105.1 coordinate 40,027, forward strand.
ATAGAAAGCGGCGGGCAGGCTGTTGTTAAACAGCTGAAAAGAGAGGGCTTGTCGTTTGATGTAAACGTCGAGAATGATTCGACGGAAAAAGAACAAATTTTATTTCCTGTTTTATATTATGGAGGATATCATGCGATAGATACGGCCAGTCAAGAAAAATTGGAGACGACAATTGGGGATAACGGAAGAGTGGCGGTAACTGTTCCTCCGAATTATAAAGGCAATTTACATTTAGGTTACTATGAGCCGCCGCTATGGAGAATTGCGGAAGTGATTTCTGCGTTGACGTTACTGGTTATGATTGTGGCAATTTATAATCCAAGAGATTGGAAAAAATGGATACCGATAATAGCAAAGAAAGGAGAAACACATGGAAATTAAAAAAGTGACAGACCCGTCATTTCGTAAGTATGGCAGGGTGGTGGAGGGGATTGACTTCACAGATCTTGTGAATGCGATCAAGGAGAAAACGCCTTTGCCGGAAGGAGTGGCTTATGAACCGTCGATCGCTGATCTGGAGGCTACCACGGCAGCGAAGGCATTGCAGCGAAGGACTTACGGTGAACTGCCCATTGAGGTGGGATATTGTAATGGTCATAATTATAAGTTAAATGCTGTGGAGTATCACAGAAGTTCGGAGATTAATGTGGCGGCTACAGATGCTGTGCTGATTCTGGGCATGCAGCAGGACATCACCGATGATTTCACCTACGAGACTGCCAAGATGGAGGCCTTTTTGGTGGAGGCGGGTACGGCAGTGGAAATCTATGCGACTACTCTTCATTACGCGCCCTGCAGTGCGGATGAAGGAGGTTTTAAAGTGGGGATCGTGCTTCCGGCGGGGACAAATTATCCTTTGAAAGAGTCCCATGACGGCTGGGAAGATTCCCTGATTACGGCACAGAATAAGTGGCTTATCGGTCATGCAGAGGGTGGTCTTGATGCGGGCGCACATATTGGCCTTGTAGGAAAAAACTTAGATATCCGCGACTGAGAAGTTTACTATAATTGATAAACATACCGGCAGCACCGGTTAAAGGAGGATAATAAATATGAACAATTTACCGAAAGTAAAAATTGGTATCGTTGCGGTGAGCCGCGACTGTTTCCCGGCATCCCTGGCGATCAACAGAAGAAAGGCATTAGTGGAGGCTTACGCGAAGAAGTATGATGCAGCTGACATCTATGAGTGCCCTGTCTGCATTATCGAGAGTGAAATTGACATGGTAAATGCATTGAAGGACATCAAGGATAATGGATGTAATGCGCTCTGCGTATACCTTGGTAACTTTGGTCCGGAGATTTCCGAGACACTGCTTGCAAAGCATTTCGAGGGTCCGAAGATGTTTGTGGCTGCTGCTGAGGAGTCCCAGGGTGACCTGATCCAGGGACGCGGCGATGCGTACTGTGGTATGCTCAATGCAAGCTACAATCTGAAACTGCGCAACGTTAAGGCCTATATTCCAGAGTATCCTGTAGGGGATGCGGAGGACTGCGCTGATATGATCCATGAGTTTATTCCGATTGCCCGCGCGGTTGCTGCACTTTCCAGCTTAAAGATTATTTCCTTTGGTCCCAGACCGCTTAATTTCCTGGCTTGTAATGCTCCCATCAAGCAGCTTTACAACCTGGGTGTAGAGATCGAGGAGAACTCCGAACTTGACTTGTTCGAAGCTTACAATAAGCATGCAGATGATCCCCGTATCCCTGATGTGGTGAAGGATATGGAGGCGGAGCTTGGCGATGGCAACAACAAGCCTGCTATTCTGCCTAAGCTGGCGCAGTATGAGCTGACACTGCTTGACTGGATCGAGGAGCACAAAGGATATCGCGAGTATGTAGCGATTGCAGGAAAGTGCTGGCCGGCATTCCAGACTCAGTTTGGTTTTGTTCCCTGCTATGTGAACAGCCGTCTTACCGGCAGGGGGATTCCAGTATCTTGTGAAGTGGATATCTACGGCTGCCTGAGTGAGTTCATCGGTGAGGCTGTCAGCGACGATATTGTGACGCTGCTCGACATCAACAACTCGGTGCCTAAGGATATGTATAAGGAGTCCATCGAGGGCAAGTTTGATTACAAGTTTACCGATACCTTCATGGGCTTCCACTGTGGTAATACCTGTTCCAAGAAGTTGTCCAAGTGCAGCATGGAGTATCAGATGATCATGGCGAGATCTCTTCCTGAGGAAGTTACACAGGGTACGCTGGAAGGTGATATTGTGCCTGGCAACATCACTTTCTACCGTCTGCAGAGTACTGCGGACAATATCCTGCGCGCTTATGTGGCAGAGGGCGAGGTACTTCCTGTGGCAACGAAATCCTTCGGCGGTATCGGTGTATTCGCGATTCCTGAGATGGGCAGATTCTATCGTCATGTGCTGATTGAGAAGAATTATCCTCACCATGGTGCAGTTGCGTTTGGCCATTTTGGTAAGGCACTGTTTGAGGTATTCAAGTATATCGGTGTGGATGTGAGTGAGATCGGCTATAATCAGCCGAAGAGCCTGCCTTATCCGACTGAGAATCCTTTTGCGTAAGAAATGTAAGGCATTCATGGACGCATAAGAAACGGACCGGGAAATTTCCCGGTCCGTTTTATAGTATGCTTTACGGAAATTTAGAGAATAGTATCCAGCATGGAACCCATCGTCGGTGCGTTGACACCACTGCCGTCGCTGCCGTAAGTCTGTTTTGTCAATGCTTCTCCCTGAGTTGCATAGCGGTAAATCTGGTTGACTCTATCGGTCATCTTTTCGGCGGTAGAATAAACACCGGAGAAAAGATCCTTGACACCTGCCATGTCCGCATCTTTAAACTTCTTCTCATCAATGGACAGAGTCTTGTCGGAATTGACGGTAACACCGATCTTGGAGAAAGCACTCTTGTTGTTGCTGACAACACTCTTGAGATAATTAGCCTGATTAACTACGTTAGAGTTTGCACTTTTGCTAGTATTGTCGATCAGATTGTTGTAGTCTTTCACAAAGGTAGAAAATGCCTTGTATACTTCATCCTTATTGTCGTTGCTGATATTCATGGCACCCAGTTTCTCAATAGATTTGTAAAGTGTGTTTGCAGCGGCTGCAGAGGAAGCGTCCGTTACGGTTTTTGCGTTATCTTTATCCTTTGTGGAGGAGGTGGAGGAGCTCTTCGAGGAACTGCCTGCACCGCTCGCGTATTTTGCTTTGGAGGAGGTAACCGCCTCGCCGTCCCCTGCAGCACGATAAATCTGGCTTGCTTTGTTTACCGCTTTGTCAGCAAAGGAACCGATACCGCCGAATAATGTTTTAACAGTGGCGCCTTTTCCATGCTCTGTATCGGCGAGTGCACTTTTAAGAGTATCCTCGTCGAGTGAAAGAGTCTTGTCGGAATTCATGGTGATACCAATTTTAGAGAAAAGTTTGTAGTTCGTATAGTAAGAATTGTACAGGGACTCGGCCTGTTTTTGTACGGTGGTGTTTTCGCTCTTGTCAGCACTCTTCATCAGACTGTTGTAGTCCTTGATGAAAGTGGAAACAGAGTCTGTAATCTTGTCAATGTTCTTCTCACTGCGGTCGTCGTAATTTAGAGAACTGAGAGCAGAGGCAGACTTATAGAGAGAAGCCGCCGCGGAAGCGGATGCACTGTCTTTGATCTTTCCAGATTTTGATTTATTAGTCTCCCCGGATTCTTCAGCCTCCTGCTTTTCGAGCTTTGCGTAGTAGGATTTCATCATCTTGCCGTAGCTGCCATTTTTGATCGCAGCGTAATCGCCGAGCAGGGAGCTTACCCCGCCTGCATTGTCAGAACCGTTCATGCCGCCGAGCAGAGTGGAATAGGTGTCTGCCATTCCTGAATTTAAACCGTTTAAATTTATTCCCATGTTATTGTCCTCCTTGTCATACAGTTCGACATCCTTGTCATATATCTGCTGCTTTTTCTCTATATCTATTATTTCGTCTTTTAGACTGATTTGTAAAGGGGGTTCAGGAAAAAAAATTTCAGTTTTTAAAGGTTTCTTGCATATATTGAAATAGAAAAAAGTGTGGGAGACAGTTATGAAAAAACTGAGGAAGTGGAATGAAAAAATTACGCTTGCTATTGGAGAACTGGAAAACAAAACACAGAGGGAACATAGGGGACGGGAGAGAAGTGGTGGCTGGCCTGAGCCTGAACAGGTGAAGGCGTGGAATGCTGAGAGGGAAAAACATATGGGCTGTGGACAGTATTGCGGTTCCGTGAGTGCGGCTGAAAGAGGACAGACCAAGAAGGAGCACAAGAGGGAGCTTTTTTTAAAAAACATAGTGCTGCAGACAGCAAAGTCCGCAGCCTTTCTTCTGGCTTCGGTAGCATTGATTCAGGGAATTGTGAGATTCCTTCCCGATTCCATCACCGTGAGCAGTTCTGTGGGCGGAAGGGAACTGCCCATCTACTGCGTGGAGACGGATAAGAAGCAGGTGGCTTTAAGTTTTGATGCTGCGTGGGGGAATGAGGACACGAGGCGGATTCTGGATATTTTGAAGAAACACAATGTGAAGGTGACGTTCTTTATGACGGGCGGATGGGTACTCAGATAGGCATACATGAAAATACTATAATTTGGAGCGAAATATACGATTTACAGAGGACAAGCAGTAGGGCGGGGAAAGGATTTGAGAGCAGAAAAATAGAGGTAAGAGTGTATATTTAAAGGAGATATTAGGGTATTGGCATAAGTCCCTATCAGTTGTATAGTTGCGATTGATAGAGGCTTATTTAATGCCTTAATTTTAATAATCAAAGAAATTCACAACCAATCTTAAAACGCCTGTATGAGCCTCACAGAGCGTCACAAGGGTAACTTACGCCTATTAATTCCCATATAACATAAAATACCAATTTCATAGCACCATCAAGTATCAAGAACAAATCCACAAGGAGGGACACAAACATGGCAATACATGTAAAAAACATGAATGAGTTGGCAAAAGCTTTACAGCCGACACTATTAAAAATGACAGACCGGCTGGTAGACAGAGAGTGATTAGGTGGGAAATCGGGCGGGATTATGGGGGTTTTTGAATGGAGTTCGGATTTGTGTTGAAAAATAGGCATAAATTGGGAGTTTTGTGGGATAGGTGTTGGATGGTGAAATGATAAGAGGATGGTGTAAAAAGACTGATAAATAGGGGGATTTTGGGGCGTGGATAAAGATTTTTCGATGATTTTTATTAGTTCGTTGACAATATGAATTTAGTTTGAATATCAAAATATTACTTGACCGTAAATTTCCACCACAACATATTGTATGACAAAAATATGACTACAACATCTTGACAAGCAGAATTAGGATATGCTATTATTTGAAAAATAGAGGGAAGAATTATCAGAGATACACTCGATTACGGTTAAGAATAACACACTGTACTTGGAATAAAAAGCACTGTGATATTGTTATTATGCGTTTTTGAGTGTTTTTATTTGTACAGTTAGTTTATTATTAAAAGTTAATATGAATTCATCGTTTCTCATTGGCGGATTTAGAGATGAGGATAGCGTAAATTATGAGCTCGGGAGGATAGATATAGCAAAAGATATGGCAAAAAGAGTAAAGATTACAGTATTGAAAAAAGATTTTCATCCAGAGTTAGCAGAGCGGTTTTTGACAGATGGCGAAGCAGTTGGAGCTTGTCCGATTTTGGAAACAGGGGATGAATTTATCTTTGAGGGGAATGCAAAGATGCCAGAAGGATTGTGTCCTTGGGCGTGGATAGACATCTATCAGAGTGTCAGTGCTGTTTCTTCCGGTTCATCATATACACCATGGAATAAATGTGAAGGACAAACAGTAGTGTGCTGTACGGATGGCATACGTCCGGTTATATTTGGGATTCAGGCAATGGATGATATTTTGGATACAGAGACATGAGAAAACGTGACTGCCTTAATATGTGTAAAGTGTAAAGACTGATAAATAGTCATAGAGTAGAATTAATATAAAGCTTTTATGGGAGAAGAAAAAACAGATTTCCCTAAAAGCTCAATGGATTTACTGCATCAATTATTTGTACAAGATAATCCGGTAGAATCAAGATTACAAATGTTCCAAGTGAAACCACAATAGAGTTTGTTGATTAAATTAGTAAAAGCCAGCCCAAGATTCGGACTGGTTTTTGAAGATATTTTGCAATACATAAGATTTTGATTCAAAAGATCACTTACTCAATAACGCCTTTTTTGATTTTTCAAGAGATTTTAAGGTTTCTTTTGTCTCTTCAATGTCCGCAATAATCTGGTTTAAATGTTCTTCCGGTGTAAAAATAATTTTCTTTTTGCATGCCATAGGGGAGCCTCCTTTTTGGAATATATCTATAGTTTAAAAGATATCATAATGATGAATGAAGAGAAATTATACTGTTTATGGAAATTAATCAAAGCTAATTTTGAATAGTGTGTTATTTGAATGATATTTTTCTTGATAATATATACAAATTAAGATATAATATGACTATAAAAGGGAATGGGAGGAATCCATATGGAAGCGATCAGACCGTCTTCAGATTTAAGAAACCATTATAATGAAATATCAAAACAATGCCATGAAGAGAGAAATCCTGTTATTATCACTGTTAATGGGCGTGGTGATACTGCTATATTAGGATTACAGGATTATTATCAGATGAAATCAGAGCTGGAATTGCTGCGCACTTTGGCAGAAGCAGAAGAAGATGTTGTAAATGGACGGTTGGCACCGATGCAGAATACGTTTGACGGTATACGCAAGTCGCTTTTAGAGAGGAAATCCAATGAAGTATAAGATTACTAGGACAGATAAAGCAGATGAGCAACTAAGAGAAAGTATCTTTTATATTGCAGAGGATTCCGGAAGTATAGATATAGCGTTAAATTATCTTGACAAGATTGAAAAGTCTATTAACAGCTTAGAGAAATTTCCGATGTCGGGTAGTATAC
>DLAA01000105.1:47283-52547 GCA_002493835.1 Lachnospiraceae bacterium UBA7060
AAGAAAGAAGTTGTTATATATGCAATTGTAGACGGGAGACGCGAATATAGGAATTTGATTTGATGGATTAAAGAGAAAAAACAAAGCCGGCCTGAATAAACAGACTGGCTTATTTTATGTTATAAATTTCGGAAGACTTGAAAACGGTATTTCATGACTAAATTATAATTTCATATCCCCAAGACTGTGATATGCATACTACACAGATGCATGTTAGTGGTTTCCTTAATTTAAAAAGTACAATATATGGGACACTCTATCTGGTAATGGGTAACCGGTAGAATGTATGTACATGATCATATAGCACTGCAAAACTAAAAATTTCCACAAATAAACAAACGTGTGTTCAAAATACTATCGACATGCGCAAACGTATGTTCTATACTTATCAGTATCCGTTATAAATTAAATACAAGAAAACCCATTAAATTATTCTCAAACGGTGTTTGCAGCACCTCGAATAAATGACAGGTTTTCTCATACACACACAAATTCAATGCCGAAACAGCTAAGAATTTGAAACGCAGAATTGCGCTTACTCATTATAGTACATTATTTATTTTGTGCATCCAAGCAATTTCGAGCGTTTCAGCAATTTATCCTGTTTGTTATTATTGGCAGTGAAGAATAGTTTTAGAGAATTATGAAATTGAACAGAGATAAGTCATATTTTACGTCATTGCAGAGAAAGTTACTGTCAAAGAATCGTTTCGCCAAAATGGGCGGGTAAAACAAAAGCAAGTATTTGGTGCAGTCGCGGTGTTGTACAATGAACCTATAGCAAAGGCTCCGGCATATGCAATACAGGCAGTACTTGATATGAAGGATGGCAAAATGTCAGACGAAGAAAGAAAAGACTTGGTAATGAGTAACATGAAAGAATGTCTGGCAATAGTCGTAAAGGAATATCTTGATTTGCTGGATATGTTTAATAGAAAAATGGATGTGGAAGACAAATATAGACTTCGACTTTCTGATGTATTAAGTGTCGTGTCAAAGTGCTGGGATGATCTGGCAGAACAGGATGTAGACAGGATCGCTGAGATGTGAACCTGGTGAGGTGTTGTACCAAGTCAGGTTCCTTTCAGTGATTGGATGATAAATAAGAGAAAAATTAAATATAGATATAATTTTAAGACACCGTTGCGATCGCGATGGTGTCTTTTTAAATAAACTTCTACGTGAAAGGAACTGATTTTATCAATACAGTTATGCCGATTAAAACGACAAATTATAATCCGTATCTTTCCCTCATGGTTGATAAAGCATATTTATCTGAATATATTAGTAGTGATTCTTCTCCAAGTGAGGAACCATGTGTGAAAGATGAGTTATTAAACATTTCGCAAGATGATGAAACAGTTGTTATTAGGTATTTATTGGATATTATGAGAACGCATAATATAATTACAGAAGAAGAGTATCAAGCAGTTTTGTACAAATATAGTTAAGGGGTGCGGATATATGGAAGAAAAGAAATTAAGAGCCGTATTCTATGCAAGAGTAAGCACAGAGGAAGAAGAACAATTAAATGCAATCGAAAAACAGATTGAAGAGAATCGGGATGTTATCAGCGCAAAAGGCTGGGTCTTGATTGATGAATATATAGATAAAGGGATAACCGGAACACAAACAAAGAAAAGAAGCGAATACATGAGAATGCTGGATGATATCAAGAAAGATAAGTTTGATGTTATTGTGGTAAAGGATCAGTCACGATTACAGCGTAACACAATGGATTGGTATATTTTCTTGAATGAGATTGTGCAAAATCAGAAGAAATTGTATTTATATTTGGAGAATACATTTTTTGATTCAAAAGATAAATTCATTTTTGGCATCAAGGCAATGATGGCAGAAGAATATAGTCGTGATTTGAGTAAAAAGGGGAATGCCGCCAAAAGAAGAAGACAGGAAAAAGGGAAACCGATCATTACAAACCGTACATGGGGATTTAAAAATATTAATGGGGAAATTCTTATAGACGAAGAGGAAGATAAGCTTATATCACGAATATATCAACTTTTTGCCGATGGTTTTGGCGGGCGGGTAGTTGCAAGGATATTGCGTGACGAAGGTATAAGGAACAGAAACGGTAAAACATTATCTGAGAACACGATTCGGGAGATTGTGAAAAATCCGCTTTACAAGGGTATCGCGGTAATGAACAAAGAACATTTTGATTTTGAAGCAAAGAAGATCATCAAGAACCCGGAAAATGAGTGGATATATAGAGAGGGGATCGTGCCGAGGATAATTAGTGATGATCTGTGGAAGAGAGCAAATGCGCAGATAAACGGTAGAAAAACCGTAGATAGAACACATAATGTAGGCATTAATAAAGGAAACAATCTGTTATCTTCTAAAATTGTTTGTGGCGAGTGCGGTTCAAAGTATTGGAGAAATAAGAGAACACAAGGTATTTACTGGTACTGTAGTGAAGGTGTACGGTCTGGTAAAGACAGAGAAAAGACAGGAATGAAATGTGTTTCTTTGAATCTAAAAGAGGATGAAGTGTTATCTTTGATAGAGCATTTGGGGAAACAGTTGATTGCGAAAGAAAAGGCAGAAGAAGTGTTAAGTAATGCCATTAGAAAAATTTATGATGGATTATCCAATACTAACAGTGGGGATAGTTTAGAAGAGATTTTGGCACAAAAGGATAGGCTGAATAAAAGAAAAGGTACACTTATGGATTTGCTTCTGGACGGAACGATTGCAAAATCCGATTATTCATCCAAAATGAATGATATTACAAAACAACTCGCAGTTCTGAATGAAAGGGAAATCAGAGTACAGGAGAAGAGAGAAGAGAATGGTGAATTACTTGACCGTTTGAATCAAGTAAGAGCATTATTTCAGAACAAGACAGAAAAAGGAATAGAAGTGCCATTAATGTGTTCCCATATTGAACAGATCAAGGTGTATGAGAAGAGACTTGTTGTGTATTTGGATTTCATAAAAGACAAAGGTGTCATAAATGTAAATTACAATAAGGATAAACGGAAAAACATTTTAGATATGCCCATCTGTGTGGGTGGAATCTTACCCGGAGGATGTGAGGGCCATTCTTGCGGACGGCCACGATCTGGGAAATCACAGTGAAAATCATAAAAATATGTCTCAGCTTTCCGACGAACAATGTCAGGAGGAGCTCATGAAAGTACATACCAAGGTGCAGGAATTGACAGGGTATGAGATGTTCCTGTTCCGTCCGCCCTACGGAGATTATGACAATCATGTCATAAAGAATGCGCAGAAGTGCGGGTATTATCCAATTCAATGGTCAATTGAAACTCTTGATATAATTGTAAAGAAAGTGTAATATAATAGTGGAAAGAGATGAAAAGGGTAAAAGCCTATGGTAATCAATCACTTTTCCAACAAGACAATGGAGGAAAAAATCCACACGTACTTACAGTTATTAGACTATATCTATGAGTCGAATGAGATTGAGAAAGAAAGAAGGGAGTCGGCCTCTAATGAGAAAGCAAATAGCGATATACGCGAGACAGTCAATAGACAAGAAAGATAGTCTTTCCATAGAAATACAGATAGAGTTCTGCAGGAACAACATTAACTCGAATCCGAATGAACTTCCGGTAGAAGTTTATGCAGACAAAGGATATAGCGGAAAGAATACACAAAGACCAGAATTTCAGAGGTTACTTTCTGATATCAGGGAGAATAAAGTTTCAAAAATAGTGGTTTACAAGTTGGATCGAATCAGCCGTAATCTTTTGGATTTTACTACTATGTATAAAGAGTTTCAAGAGCATAAGGTTGAATTTTGCTCCGTCAATGAGACGTTTGACACATCAACAGCCACAGGCAGAGCCATGTTGAAGATAAGCATGGTATTCGCGGAAATGGAAAGAGAAAACATTCAACTTCGTGTAAAAGATAATTATTATCAGAGAATTAAAACAGATGGGCGTTGGGCTGGTGGTCCGGCGCCCTGCGGTTTTCGGAACACCCGCACAGCAGACAATAAACCTACTTTGGAAATTAACGAAAACGAGATAGATATTGTAAAATATATCTTTAAGAATTATGCGGAGCGACCGCATATTTCACTGGGTATTTTATGTAGGGAATTGACAAGTTTAGGATATGAAAGCCGCAGAGAAAACAAAAAGTTTGATAATGTGACGCTGGCGCGTATCATGCAAAATCCAGTTTACTGTGTGGCAGACCAGATTCTTTATAAATATTACGAAATCCGTAGCATCCATTTTTTGAATGAGCAGTCGGCGTGGAATGGAACTACATCTGCTCATATTGTAGGAAAAAAGCCGGGAAATGCAAATGTACGAAAATACACCACACTGAAGGAACAAAGCATTTACCTCACCAATTTTGCAGGAATCATTGACAGCAAAACCTTTATCAAAGTGCAGGAACGGCTGGCTCAAAATGAGCAATTAGGGAAAGATAACAGACCGACAAGACTTAAGGAGTTTCAAGGGTTATTGAAATGTGCAAAATGCGGCTACGGTATCAAAATGTTTTCCGAACCGTATTTAGGGTGCTATGGGGCAAGGGTTTTACGATGCTGTGACGCAAGTTTTAAGGGAGTTAGGTTTGAACAGCTTAGAGAAAATTTAGGCAAACAAATGAAGTCACAATTGGACGAAGTTGCGAAAAAAATAGTCGCTGACCTCAAGAAACAACAGATAGCGGAGAAAAAGATTGCACAATTAAAAAAGGAGATAGACAATCTTTTGGAAGTGGCTTCTTTTGGCGGTGAGACAGCGAGCATCGTTTATGAAAAGATAGAAGAAAGACAACGTCAAATCAGCGAATGGGAATTGGACGCATACCTTGATACCCGTGTTACTGACCGATTAGGCTTATCTTATGACATACCGGTCAAATGGAATCGCTTATCGGACGAACAAAAGAAACGAGTTACCCATACCCTCATTGACAGAATCCTTTTGCACGAAGATGGTACGTTGGAAATCTTTTGGAAATAAGAAATTGTCCCGCCCATACACAAAGAACCTTGCAGATTTTTCAATGCAGTCCGTAAAAATAACAGGAATTGAAATTGTTGTTATAAAATTTCTGTTAGAGGAGGGTTTTATAACATGGACAGAGCACGGTGAAGGTTGTGGGCTACGTCAGAGTATCGACTGACAGTCAAGTAAGGCATGGGTATTCCTTGGACGAGCAGAGGGAGGAGATTGAGAGATACTGTAATATTCAAAATTATAACCTGTTGGAGATATTTTCGGACGAGGGGGGGGGGGGGGGGGGGG
>DLAA01000105.1:52847-57979 GCA_002493835.1 Lachnospiraceae bacterium UBA7060
CTGTTGGAGATATTTTCGGACGAGGGGGTCAGTGGGGCGAAGGCGGACGAGGACGAAATGACGGCAGCGCGTGACGGTTTACTGGATATGTTGGTTTATGTGAAGGAAATGGGAGTGCGATACATTGTGGTATTGAGTACAAGCCGATTATGGCGTAGTGACATAGTGCGGGTGCTGATTCATAGGGAACTCAAGAAATGCAACGCGGATATAAAGGCGATTGACCGTCCGCAGTATACAATTTACGCGCAGAATCCAAACGAAGTGCTTGTAAACGGGATGCTGGAGCTTTTGGATGTGTATGAGCGGTTGGAGATTGCGTTGAAGTTAAAGCGCGGGAGAATACAGAAAGCAAAAGGCGGTGGGTATGCAGGCGGGGGCGTCCCATACGGATATGATTGTCCCCGCGGATCTAAACGGCTATTGGTGAATCAGAAAGAAGCACAGGCGGTCAGAAAGGTTTTCCAGTTAAAGAAAATCATGCCCAATATTACGTTGGTGCAAATGGCCTATTACATGAATCAATCGGGCTACACAGGAAGAAACGGGAAGGATTTCAATCCGATGCAGGTTAAGCGTATTCTGGACAGGGAGGACTTTTACAAGGGTGAATACGAGTATGGCGGGATGAAAAGCATAGGAGACTACGAACCGATTTTGGGAGGCTGTAAAAAATTCTGTGTCTATGAGTAAAAATCTTTGTTGATAGGAATCAGATATGTAGAAATCTGTTGTAGAATAAAATTGCTTGTGTGCTGTCGAATTTCTTTTCTAGTAATAGTATATCCAGTCTATCTGTTTCTATACACATGTTTCAAATTTTTTGTATGCTAATCGGGCATTAGCAGCAGGGAAATATTATGTGGGCGCTGCCCACACCCGGCCTCCGGAATAAGGCTGGATATTTCTGGCAATACTGCTAATGCCGATGGAATAAGACCGGGGCATTATATACCGCCTTAAAATCAGAAGAAAACCAGCCAGAACTTGCTGGTCTCATTGGCGCCTACGGTGATACTTAGGATATCTTTATAGCCGTCCGTGGTGATCCCGAGCACAATGTAGGCGGCACGGCTCAGTATGCGTCCGTCTTCCCTGACTTTATAATGGATACAATGCCCGCATGTCCGGTCCCCATGTGGCAGGCAGCATGTAATTGTACACACAATTCAGGCTGGAAGATTTTGATTTGACTGCGCAGTTTCGTTGACAGCAGTATGCAGTCAGCAAAGAGAAAGTGCCGTAATGGTGCTTATACTATCGAAAATAAAATGCTTTTTCTGTCTACTATAAAGTGCCGCGTTACACCTTACAAGTAACGTGCAATAGCAAATGACAATTTTGACAAAAAAATAAAGCTATTACTGGCTTCGGAGGTTATTTCGAAATAACTTAGTGTCAAACCCCGATAAATCCACATTTCACTAAAAAATATTTTTAATTCCGTCACCACATCTGTTTGTAATTTTCGATATTTCGCGGTATAATAAAATTGTAGTAAAACTTAAAACAAGGGGAAAGATATGGCTGAGGTAGAATTAAAGTATACAGAAATAGAGAAGAGAGGAATCAACACATCTATGATTAAGTCTTGTAAAAAGCTTAGACAGTTGGCTAAGCTTAATAGACTGCGACTGGATGACAGTGAGCATAGAACAGGACTAAATAAGCATTTATTTGAATATATACAATATTGTGGATTAGATGTACTAACTTTCATCAGACAATACCTGTCTAATATTCAGCCATACATGATTGAAAGAAAAAAAGATCAAGAAAAAGTAAAATCATTTTTATGTGTAATAGATAACTTATACAGAATTTCAGTTTATATAAAAGTAGATTCACAGCAATATGAAGAACTTGTAATATCATTCCATGAAGATAATAAAAGAGGGGTAGCAAGGTCAAATACACTAATCAAAAAGAACACACAACGATATATACCTGTGTTTGCTGATAGCATATTAAGTAAAATAGAGAATGAAAATAAGTACGTAATTAAAGTACTAGCACAACGTGGACTTAAGGTGTTACCTATAGAATTGCCAGCAGTTAAATGTCAAGACATATTTATTGTTGAAGAAAATCAAATCAACCTGCAGTTTTTATCATATTGTAACGATTATATTAAAGATTTATATACAAGTGATTTAGAATTAGACTATGATAAAATAGAAGTGTTTTCAATGTTACAACAAATATCATTCACTTCATATGGAAATGACACGTTTTCAAGTATATCATTACTTATAGACAGTTTTTGTATACAATCGGACAGTATTAGTAGACAAGTAGCAGATTTTGCATTAGTAACATTTGTTCAAAATTTAAGACTTACAACTGAACAGCAAAACGAATTAAAATATTTATTAAGGCAAAAATACATGGTATCTGACATAAAGAAAATAGATATAATATTACAAAGAGTAGAAGAAAACTTGTCATTAAGTTATAACAATGAATTGGATGAATTGGCAGAACAAGCAAACGAAGTTTATATTAAAATACAAAATGAGAATGAAACCACATAATATATATAGTAAAGAAACACATATATATTAACCATTTAGAAATGTTTTTAATTCCGTCACCACATCTGTTTGTAATTTCCGATGTTTCGCGGTATAATAAAGAAAAATAGATAGAGAGGGGGTTCCTATATGGCAGAAAAATATCCTAATAAAAATATAGGAATCACAAATATTAAGTATGAAAACAATGACGGCGTGACAATAGAATCAGCGGAAGTAGTTTATACGCCGGAAGATAAAACTCCAGAAGAATTACTTGCTTTACAGGTATCGGGTTCAGAAGACATTATGTGCTGGTATACTACAGGAAGTAAAGTAAATGTAGGGGGTTGACATTATGTTAAAAGAAGATATATATAAAGATGCAGAGGCAGATTATAAATATAATGAAATATTGTAAGTGATAACAGTAAAGGACACCACCCAACCAGTGAGTGTCTTTTTTCGTGCATAAAATTCATGCTGTAAGAAATTAAAAGTGCACTGGTAAAGTTAGAAAATTAAAAGTGCACAGCCAAAATGGCGGCATCCCCGTGACAGTGTAAGAAATGGGAAAGGGGAGGTCAGTCATGTAATCGGAGCAGAATAAATTTCTGGAAAACGCTTACCGGGTACTAAACCACATTTATTTCGCGGATGAACTGCCGGAGGTGGTCATTACAATTCAATCATCCCAGTGTACCTACGGGCACATTACAGTCAGGAAGATATGGAAAGACGGGTGGGACTGCTACCACGAAATCAATATCAGCGCGGAGCTGAGTATTCCGATGCAAAAGTGCATCCTTTTCGGAAATTTAGAGCACTCTTTTCCGGAAAAGCAGAGCATACCTTTCCGGAAAAAGGGTGCAGTTAATGATCAGTACTCAGGTGGAATCTCTATTCCATGTGATGTAAGTAATTCATGAAGTAGGTCAATGTAGTTACGTAGGTGCTGGATTTCTATCCAGTTACCATGACACAGTTCATCTGCTTCTTCCAATTCGTGACGGGTTAGTTCATAATCCGACCACTTGATATATTTATGGTTTTTATTGAATGCACAATAATCAGTCACTTCCAATACGGCTGTACCAGCCTTTCGGTTCAAACTGTGTACAGAAGATAACAGAACCCTTTACACTGCGGGCTTCAATGATTTCAAGGAGCTCCCGTGTCTGCCCGGTGGATACCGGGCTTAACAGGAATTCGTCCAGAATCAAAAGGTCAATCTTCTGGTATGCCTTAATAACCTTTTTCAGTGTTCCATCGCCGTGTGCGACAGCTAGCTCATTTAAAAGATCCGGCAGACGCACATACCGTACTTTGATAAAGTTCCTGCATGCAGCAATACCAAGCGCACATGCGATATAGGTCTTTCCATTCCCGGATGCACCTTTCAGAATGATATGATGGTCATCAGAAATATATCTACAGGTCGAGAATTCAAGCATTTTTGCTTTATCAAGATTTCGGTCTGGGTGGTACTCGATGGCTTCCATGCAGGCATTCGGATAGCGAAATTCCGCACTGCGGATAAGTTTTTGCAGTTTTGTACTTTTCCTTTTATCCCATTCTCTGTCGACCAGCATTCCAAAACGGTCTTCAAAGGATAGTCCCTGATAAGTATCAGGGTCCGTACACTGACTTTCAAAGGCGTCTGACATTGCAGACAAGTGCATATCGTGCAGTTTATCTATGGTTGACTGACGGATCATCAATGGTCACCTCCTTTGTAGTAAGAGGCGCCTCTGGTAATTGGCGGACGTGTCCGCCATGGTATGGTGAAGGCTGGAACACAAACTTTGGTCGGTTGAGGTTCCAGCCTTTTTCTGTGCATCAGAAAAAATGATAACACAAAAGATACAGAGATGAAATAATCTGACAGAAAATGCGCCAGATTAAGGTATCCTGTATCTTATTTAATTTGGAGAAAAAGAAGGGGTTTTGGTTCAGATAAACTAACGAATAACAGCAATACTAAGGACAGATAAACTTCAACAAAAAAGAATTTAATGACGGGAGGAATGAGATTTGGCGATAATTTTTCAATTTGACGCCGGTGACGAGTTGACCGGTGTTCAGTTAAGGACAAAGAATCAGCAAGTGCAGAAGGTCGTGGAAAAAGGGTATACGCAGGTGCACGCTGACAATGCGCCGCTGACAGTGCAGAATCCAATGGCGTATCGCAAATCGATGCGGATTACCAATCAGAACGGGCAAACAATTTTTGCGTACATCGAGGAAGACGAGGAGGCGAGTCGTAAAATTTGCTTCTGTCAACAATATAGTGACGGGACGTTTTCAAGGACTTTGACAATTTCGCAAGCCGATGTCGTTACCATCATTATGGCGGGCGGTGGAAGTGACATTTTATATGAGCATGACGAAAGTGAAACTTCTAAAAAGCTTGAAAAAGTATAATCTACTTTATTTAACGCCGTCGTCGAAAGGATATCAAACAAATGTCCGATTAAACGGGACGGGAGAAGATAGTTTCACAACGTGGCGGTACTGCCTATAAGGATAAGTATCACATGAAAGCGGACGGGACACAGGTGTCTGGGGAGTAGGAATTACATGGGAGATATTATGAAAGGGGCTGTGAAAAAATAGGAG
>DLAA01000083.1:0-4278 GCA_002493835.1 Lachnospiraceae bacterium UBA7060
TCTGCTGGCGGCGTGGCGGCTGTGCGCACGAAAACTCCGCTGTCCGGCGTGCCATAAGGGCGGTGTTCCACCTTGGCTGAAGCCGGGCGCTGTCCGGTACTGCCGGAGCTGCGGTGCGGAATTGTCCTTCGCGGCGGACCTTCAAACGCCATGCGGAAGTCATTGGCCAAGGAGAGAAGCAGTGAAGGCATATCTCCAGCAGCACCGGACGGTCATCCGACGGGGCATTCTGATCCTGGCGGCAGTCTGGTGCCTCTGGTACGCAAGGCCAGTAGATATTTACGACCTGATGGGCTGTGAAGAACCAGCGTATCTGTCCGTTACCGTCTGGCGGCAAGCTGACCTTGGCCATCCGGGGAATCTGGATCTCACCGCCGGGGAGCCCGAAATGGATATCGTCCTAAATCGCTTTGCGGAACTCCGCTTCCACCGCAATCCCCTGGAGGTCGTCCTCAACTTTCTTCCCCAAGGCGCCCGGAGCAGAAAGGTCGAGGTAGAAAAGGACTATCAAATTTACCTTTTCGCCTATGACAAGCGGAAAAACCCGGTTCTATATTTGAATTTCAACATTACAGACTGGCATCGGAGCCTTAGGCGAGAACTGCCTCTCTACCTTGTTCATGGTCAGGAGAAGGGCCGGGAACTGGGGGCGTTCCTGCTGGAATTGTCCCGAACCGTCGGTCCTGAAATGTGATGTGCCGACGGAAAAATACAGCCGAAGCGGCACTGAGAGGCGCCGCTCCGGCAAAGGGAGAAAAAATATGGAAGAAAACTGGAAGAGAAGTTTTAAAAAATGGTTGTCTGTTTGTATCTGTATCCTTCTTGCCATCATATGCGGGCTGCTTTTCTGGTTCCGCCGTTTTCCCGCGCTATCCCCCCTCCTCGAAGGCGAGGGAAAGCCAATATACAACGTATGGATCTACTATAACCCCGGTGTGAGCGGCTTTGACATTGAGACGGAAATCCCAGACCAGCAGATCGAAGATCTATTGACGCTGGCGCCTGTGAGAAGGGGCGCGTCTTTTCGCGCTGTGCCTTGTCCCGCATTCGAAATTCATGTAACCCTTGAAGACAAACCTTAACTTTGTTATAATTGGTAAAAAAGGTCGTTTTATATGGGGTGATTGGGGTGCTAGTTTATCTACAAATGATAGAAAGCCCACAAGATAAGAACAAATTTGAGCAAATTTATTTGAAGTATCGAAGTTTTATGTTCCAAATAGCTTATAAAATCTTGAAAAACCAGCAGGATGCTGAGGACGCTGTACACAACGCATTTTTGAGCATTGCCAAAAATATTTCTAAGATTTCAATTATAGACTGTCCAAAAACTCGAAGTTTCCTCGTTATAATTACAGAGAGAAAATCAATTGATATACTTCGGGACCGAAACAAGCATGTTAGTGAAGAACTGATTGAAGATAAGGTGGGCATCACATATTCAGATTCCTACGAGCATGATTTGAGCTGGTGTATTGGACAATTACCTCCCCGTTATCGCGAGTTGATTGTTCTGAAATATAGCCAAGGGTATAGTACAAGGGAGGTATCAGAAATCTTGGGGATTTCCTTTGACGCAGCAAGCAAGCTAGACCAGCGGGCAAAAAAGCGTCTGGACAAATTATGCAGGAAGGAGGGAATCCTATGATTTCAGAAAAGGAACTGCAAACTGCGGCGAGAAAATACGAAAAAGCTATACTGGATAGTCTACCTGACCCAGATGAGTGCGACACCGTATTTTCGCCAAAGTTTGAACTCAGGATGAAGAAGTTGATTCTCTATACAGATCATCCTTTTCGTTATTGGGTTCAAAAAAGTGTTGCCTTTTTCCTGCTGGTGGTCCTTCTTGGTGGCGGTGGTTTGCTTACCTTCAGCACCGAAGCACGGGCGGCATTCTTTGGTTGGATACGAGAGTTCTATGAAGGCCAATTTGAATACCACTATGTAGGGGATAATCAGAGTACGCCAGAAGGTATTATTTACCGTCCAACTTGGATACCCGATGGATATGAGGTAACCTCGGAATCCCACGATCCTGGATATGGTTGTATAATCTATCAAAGTGAAAATGAGGGGATGATAGGATTTACATGGTCTGAAGATATTGAATCATCTGTTTCTCACCTATATCCGGAGACTGCTGAAGTAAAAAATACCTTTGTAGGAGATAACCCAGCCGACTTGTATTTAGAGCACGGTGAGGGTTTGTCCAGTTGCCTAGTGTGGAGCAATCGAGAAGAAAGAGTTCTGTTTGTAATTTCGGCAACACTAAGCGAGAGCGAGATAATACAAATGGCCGAAAGTGTAGAAGTGCAAAGTACAAAATAAAAAATTTCAAGTTATGTGTCCAAAATCACTTCTTTTTTCCGTTACATATATTAGGAGATAGAAAGGGGGTGATTTATGTGAAAAGACCGTATTTAGTTTTACGACATTCGTATATCCAACCAGCGTAGGAGTCAAAGTTCTTGGAAAGAGATATTCAGAAGATGTTCTCTGTGAAGTGGGATTCTCTCGTGAGCCCATCGTTGGAAACTTAATGTATTACCGCGCCCAATGGTATTTTTTGTAAATGAAAAGGATAGGCTGATATGAATGTATCTAGTTTTACGAATGCGTTTCAACAGAACCAGATATTGAGCAATAGGCCCCTTCAATCGCAGCCCATCAATGATACTCTCAAACGGTTTTCGGAAAATCTTCTTAAAGTCAAGAGCAAAGAAAAAGACATGCAGTCTCGATTCGACACCTTTGAAATGTCACTAGAGGCTGTGGAGCAAAAGGAAGATTCCTCCCTCAGTGAAATACCTGATGAGTTACTAAAGGCATACCTGCATCTGTATGAAGATGGCGCGAATATGAGTCAGGAGAATGAGAAGTATCTGATGGAATATCGGGAACAGTTATCCGCTTTCGACCAGACAATTCAGGAATATCAAAATATGCTGGACGGGAGATCGGAGATTCCCGAGAAGATGAAACCGGAAGATGTTGCTAATCTGTTACATCAGACAAAAACTGCTCGGGAAGAGTTTTTGCAGAAAGGGGCCAATGTATTGGACTGGGCCTCAAAACGCAATCAGCTCAACACTCAGGAAGGATTTATGGGAAGAGCATATCAGAAGATTGCAGGCGAAAAAAATGACAACCAGATTGATTCACAATGGAGTGTCGACACCTCTGCCGAAAACATCTACTCAGAAATTGACCGTGCCCTTGCATCTGCCCATAAGGTAACATCAGTTTTCCGTGAGGGAGCGTCTCGTATCTTAGCTGAGTTGAGGCGTCGTGGATATGGAAACGAGCAAAGTCTCCAGCTTAGCGCAGAGGATCAGGCAACTATAAACTCTGGATATGCTGAGCGACAATCGCCGTTCCAGGCTATTCTTGATAACATTTGGGCTACGGTGCGCAAGAATGCGATAGAAGCATAAATCCTTTTTGCCTTATAACTTTCTATCGGGATCAACGTTCGATTCCTGGAACAGCGGTAATTGGTTAGTCAATTTTTATCATTCGTTTTGAACTGAGTATGTCTATGTAATGAGAGTTTAAACAGTGGGCCACTCCCTCTGATAAGTCTTTTGGCTTGTCAGAGGGGGTAGTCATAACTACACTCTTGGCGGAGGACATATTAGGCTTCAAATCGACTTAATTCTCACAGTAAGGCCACACTCATCGGGGTGTGGTCTTCTAGTGGGTTTTTCTTTTTGGTGAGCGTAGTACCATCTAGTCTCGCCACTTGTTTTTGCCCAAAGCCATACCTCAGATATGGTCTGTCCCGCACCATTCTGCTAGAATCTTGATTTGCTCTGTCTGGACCCTCTTTACAAGAAAGTAGTATCGGGCAATTTCGTTATATTTCTAGGGAAATCTTTTGCCTAATGAACAACAAATGCGCATATGACCGTTTATTCTAGTATTCCCTTCAATCTGGATGCTTTCATGATATAGTGCAAAGTTTTCTTTCTATTATACCACCATAAGGGATAATCATCTTGGGTGAGGTCCTCCGCCTCCTCTATGGTAAAGCCCGTGCGCATGGCGGCAGCCACCATCTTCGGCGAATATCGCAGGTATAGGCTGTCTGCCCAGTCCTTTACCGATTCCACACGCAGCGCCTCCTTTCCGTGTCGATCTTAGCTTAAATAGAAAAAAATGTAAAGTAATTGTTGAAGCCTGTAATATTTTCCCATTCCCAAACAACTATAACAGTATAGAGGTGGTCTGTCTGGAAGGCAGATTCGCCGCGATGAGACAAAAAAGGTCTATTTATAT
>DLAA01000083.1:4604-5102 GCA_002493835.1 Lachnospiraceae bacterium UBA7060
GTCCATCGTCCTGATGGGCTCGGGTCTGACAATGCTGTTGGTAGATCTTCTTCTGGGAGAAATCGTTCTTTTCGTGTCGGAAGTTTCTATCAGCTGGATGATCTCCTGCGGCATCACGCTGGTACTTCTCGGCGGGTTCTGTCACCTATTCACCTCAAACTGCCCCCATTGCGGCGGGCTCGGCCCCAAGCCCAGATGGTCTTACTGGGATGATGAATACTGTCCTCGGTGCGGACGAGTATATCCTTATGACGACCGTCCGGGCGGTCCTCCCAAAGGAAAGCCGGAGGCCCCTCCGCCTTTGACGCTGGACCGAAAGCCTGCCCGGCGGGCCATGCTTCTGCTGGCGGCGGGCCTTCTCTGCCTGGCGACCGCGGGTATGATTCCCACAGGATTTCCACACCGAGGAATCTGGGGGCCGGACGAGGAGCTCCGCTATGCTAAGCTCCTTCTAACCCTGTCGGGAGCCGGACTTCTGCTGGCGGCGTGGCGGCTGTG
>DLAA01000170.1:0-883 GCA_002493835.1 Lachnospiraceae bacterium UBA7060
ACTCACTATCTACCGTTTACGATTACTCAAACAATAATGTGGCAATCATTTTATGCATCAAATGGAACAATGAAATCATCATTAGCAAAATATTATAGTCATTAATCCGTTTGATGAAAATACATATGAAAATTAGGGTATGTTAATGGAAAATGATGAATTGCGAAAAAATATATGGTAATTCATAAGTTTATTGAAGAGAAAAAACAAAATTTATACAATCTGATTAAAGAAAAATTGAAATATTCGTCACGAAGTAGTTTTGATGTTAAAAGTGTAATGTTAAAAAACTGGATTCAGTATTGGATAAAAATGGACTTGGGGATTGCATTTTGGCGAAGCAATGGTAAACTAGTACTAGATTACTTTATCATGTTGCATGTTTGATATACAGGCACAAAATATAGTAGGGGGAACGGAAATGAGTGTCAACAGGGGAAATTCTAATTCTGCAGCTTCAGTCAGTCATACAGAGAAACAGAGAAAGAAAAAGTGGCTTTATCTTAACGCAAAGTCATGTATGGCAATGGCTGTATCGGCGGCGCTGTTGTTTACATCAGTTGACGGTATAGCTGTGCGTGCCGAGGAGTTGTCGGATATGGTTTTGCCCGTGACAGAGGAGGAAAAACCTGCGGCGTCGGAAAAGCCGGAAACTTCTGAGGAATCCCTTTATCTTAAAAATGCTGAGGGTGCTGTGATTATCAGTTCTTTTGAGGCTTTGCAGGAGAAGGAGTCACGTATTGAATTGGAGGAGAGAAAAACGCTTGAGGAAGTGCGTGAGCTTATGCCCAAGACTCTGACAGCGAATTTGACGCGGGCTGTTTCCCCAGGTGAAGATAATGGGCAGTCTGGTGAAGGCGGGACCCCCCCCCCCCCGGGGGGG
>DLAA01000170.1:1253-51682 GCA_002493835.1 Lachnospiraceae bacterium UBA7060
CCCCCTGGGGAAGGGGAACAGCCAAGCGGCGGCGAGACGACTCCCGGGGAAGGGGATCAGCCGGACGGCGGCGAGACGAATCCCGGTGAGGAAGAACAGCCAAGCGACGGCGAGGCGGCCCCTGGGGAAGGGGAACAGCCAGACGGCGGTGAGGCGGCCCCCGGGGAAGGGGAACAGCCGGGCGGCGGCGAGACGAATCCTGGGGAAGGGGAACAGCCGGGCGGCGGCGAGACGTCCCCTGACGAAGGGGAACAGCCCGGTGCAGGCGGCGATGACGATAACGGTGGGATAAATGACGGAAATAGTGATCAGGTTGTCCCGAATAGTGCGAGCAGCACTGACACTGCCGATGCTTCCGGTATGAGGGGGGAAAGTTACAATGGCAGCCAGTGGCGCCTTCTGGTGGAAACAGGGGAGGCCGGAGCTGATTATACAGGTAGTGAAACGGATAGTGATGAAAATGATGCCGGCAATCATAATGACAGTGAGGAAAGCGTAGATGCAGGGGACAACGAAGGTGGCGGAAGCACAGGAGACAACACTGGCGGTGTGGAAGGAGAAGGCAGCACAAGCGCAGGGGACAACGAAGGTGGCGTGGAAGGAGAAGGCGGCACAAGCGCAGGGGACAACGAAGGTGGTGTGGAAGGAGAAGGCGGCACAAGCGCAGGGGACAACGAAGACGGCGTGGAAGGAGAAGGCCCCGAAGGCATAGGAGACGGTACTGGTGGTACAGAGAACGGAAGTACAGAAGACAATGCTGGGAATACAGAAAATGGTGAAAATTCTGATACCACCTTGCCTCCTGTGAATGATGTCCCTTCTACATTGCAGGAGGAAGTTCCTGTTACGTGGGAATGTGAGAATTATGAAACGGATGAGGCAGATTCCTATACATTTGTTCCTAAATGGGATGAAAAAGAGTGGTTCTTTGAGGAGAGCAAGGAGCATAAGATTCCGACGATAGAGGTAGTCTATGTGCCTACGTCAGAGGTAACGACAGAGGAGGAGCTTACGGCGGCATTCGCGGCCGGCTTTCATAGAATTGTACTTCAAAATGATATTGCACTGACAAAATCTTTGGTGCTTCCGGCGGATGCCGATATGGAGCTGGACGGCGGCGGCTATAAGCTAACCCGTGGGATTGAAGCAGTTGAGGGGGAAGAAGAAAGCAGTTCTGTGTTCCTGGGCGTTATGATTGATATGGACGGCGAGGATTATACAGAGGATACATATGGTACGCTGACACTTAGGAATATTACTGTGGAAGGCAGTACAGAGGCCGATCGTGCAGGTGCGCCGGTTATTTTAAATCGAGGCAATCTGATTTTAGATGAAGGCGCAGTTATAAAAGATAACTTTAATTATGGTGTATATCCAGGCGAAGGCGAAGAAGAGGCGGAGACAATTCTCGATTATGGCGGCGGCATACAGGTGTATGGAGAGCTGACAGTGTCGCCGGATGCGTTGGTGACGGAAAATTTTGCGGACGAGTTTGGCGGCGGTGTTTATCTGGCAGACGGGGCGACGCTTTATCTGTATGCGGATGTGATCGTTGATAACAATGTTGGCGAAGGACATGGTTATGGGGCAGATCTCTATGCCGCTTCGGGAAGTACCATTTACTATGACCCATCCATTGATATGGAGCGGGAGGGTTTTTATATCTGCGAGGGTGTAAACCTTAAGACGATGGACGGCGCAGCTCCGGTCTCTGTGGAGGATGCGGAGGATATCGAGCTCTTTGTCAGTGTGAATGAGAACAGCGGTTACAGTAGGGAACAGATAAAGGCGTTGAAACAGGCGTTGCGCGACAAGGGATTCAAAGTCCTGGAGGGCAAGTCGGAGATCATCACCACGGATCTGCGCAATTGGTATGTGTATGACCATTATGATACCGATTCGGGATGCGGCTGGGGAGGTGGAACGGTCGGTAACCCGCCGCAGGCCTGGGTTGATGAGTATGGGAGCAACAATGATAAAAGAAAGTATTATCCGTATAGCGAGACAAAGAATATATATAAGGGCAGCGATCAGGTGTATACGATCAAGGACTGGCTGGAGGAGGTAGAGAAATTAAGGAGTGGAAAGTACACTCCTTACGGCTCAATTTATGAGTCGACGGGTGAAGACGGGCAGATAATAAAAACGATGGCGCTGTATCTTGCAAAATTTAGGGAGCATATCTACAGCAGAGAGCAGGCGGGACGCCCAATGATGACTTTTGTTGGATACGGAATAACGCCTAATGTAGATTTCCTGTATTATGATCCGCAGTCTGATGGGGAAAAGGTGGTGAACTACAATGTAGATTCTTCCCAGCTTGATTTACATACCCTTAATGGAAACGGTTTTCTGGTTAATACTGGCGTAGAAGATGGCAAGCTGTATGGATATTTGGTATTCTATACCTACACCAATGAAGGCGCTGGAATAGTAGCGAATTCCGTGTCGCTCTATCAGTTGAAAGGGGTGCCGGTGGATTTATTTCATGATGGAGCAGGCATATACACATACATTAATACAAGCCAGGCACCGAAAGTTACCCCGACAAAGGGAACGGAAGCTATAACAGATTGGGATAATCTGATGAGTGTCCGGATCACAGCGACGCCGGATCAAATTGAAATCAGACAGCAGCCGCAGTCGAGCGAGGGAGATATCAGCGAGAGTGAGTTTGTTTTAACGTATGATCTCACAAACGAGGAGGGCGGAAAAAAATACAGCGGGTTTGGCCCGCTGGTAGCGTACGGAGAGCATAGCTGTGAGAGCGCAACCACCTTTACCTACTCGGATATTTATATGTATTACACAAACCCCATGCTCGAGCAAGACGATATCTTAAGCCCGCTTGAGATGGCGGATTTCACACAGAAGAATACACAGAAGTACTTTGTCAATCTCCTTGGAGACGCCAAAGATGAAGAGGGTAATTCCATCGTGTACAATCAGTCGGCAAGCTTTGGACAATACCAGGAGTATATGAAGATGATGCAGCATGAGGGAATTGCGCTCATCACGGACCGGGAGACGCCATTTCAAGATTATCTGGGTAAGGCGAACGACGGTCCGGGCACAAATCTCTTTGAGCTTGCGTTCGCGGACAACAAACTGCCGTCCCCGGAAGAATTGGCGGAGCAGATTGCTAACAGTATATTTTCTGATCCACAAAAAACGTATACGGATTTGACAGACAAGATAAAGCCGGCAGGGCATCTGTCTCCTGCGGAACCGACGCAGTCGGTGGGGAATATCTGGCTGGAGTCCGCGGCAGATGGCGGTCAGATCAGAGGTGTGCTGAAGGGGACGTCTTTTGGAGAAAATGGTTACGAAATTCAGATCAGAGACGACCTTACCGATTATTATGGAGATAAAGACAGCATTACTGTGACATATGAGGTTTTTAAGCCTGGAGCCTCGGATTCTATAGTGATTGGCACCACATCGCCGGGCAATCCATTGATGTTTACCATAACGGCAGATTCGAAGAGCTGGCCCTCGGGCCGGTACACGGTGATGCAGACGATTAATAATAGTAAAATCCATGGATATTCCTACTTTGAACTGAAGCAGCCGGAGTCGTCCGTAGATCCGTCTGTAGATCCTGTCACGGTCCAGGTGAAAGTTCGGAAGAACGGAAAGCCTTGGTATATCCATGGGAAAATATTTATGCTGCAGCCCCAAGACGGAGGTGCTCTGATAAGTCCTTCTGAATCGGTACCTGAGGGGACGTATGTTGTCTATGATGTCACCGGATTGGAAGAGGGCGCTGTCCCGACAGAAGACAGGAACACAGGTGTCCAGGTAATAGTATCCGGAGCAGAATCACCCGACCCAGTAAGGGTAGATTACTACACAGTCACTTTCCACAACGGAGATACCATTTATCCGGATGGTACGCCACAGGCGCAAAAAACTGTTTTAAAGGGGAAGAATATTTCACAGCCCGATTCCCCGTCCGGAGAGCATGCTATGTTTGCGGGGTGGGTAACGGAGGATAAGGGAAGTAACACTTATGATTTTTCGGTTCCTATAAGCGAGGAAACAGACATCTATGCCAGTTGGACATATCCTGTCGCGGTCAACGTGAAAATGCAATTAAACGGCAATGCATGGGAAGACCAAATGAGGCATTTTATGCTTCTGCCGGAAGGCAGTACTGACTTGATAGAACTTTCTCAAGCGGTGTATGCGGGGACTTATCATATTTATGATGTCACTGACTTGGAAGAGGGCGCTTTTCCGATAGAAGACATGAATACAGGCTTTTCGGTGGAGGTGAAGGAGGAGGAGACGGAAATTTCTGGCAATGTAAAAGAAGTGACATTAAATTATTACACGGTTACTTTTTATGATGGACTTCCTTCTCCTGATAAGAAACCGGAGTCTTACGGAAATGACACAGACTGGAAAGAGCAGATTGTTTTGGAAGGCAGGAGAGCCGTCTGTCCTGTACCTAAGCCGGAAAAGGAAAAATATAGTTTCCTCGGATGGGTAACGGAGGATGAAAAAGGCTTCAATTTCAATGACGGAATTTCTGGAACTACGCGTATTTATGCAATGTGGGAGAAGATTGAGGAGCCCAGATATAAGGTTACTGTTAACGCAAGAAAGGACGGAAACGGATGGGAAGATGCTGGCCGCATGTTTGCCCTGCTTCCGGAAGGCGAAGAGCAGTTTATCTCTAATCTGGAAGAGGTGAAAAAAGGTATTTATCATATTTACGATATAACAGGAGCGGCTTCGGCTTCCTATATGTCAAGGGCAGGGGGCGCGGATGCGAATGTGAAAGTGGACGATGGAAATACGGGTGTCACGATAACGGTAGAAAATAAGGATGAAACCGCGAGTGTAGATTATTATACGGTCACATTTTATGATGGAGGAACGGCTTATGGTCCAGACACCCCTCAATGCCCGATTGTTGTACTAAATGGAAAAACGGCAGTGGAGCCGCCGGCACCAGAGAAAACTGGCTATCAATTCATCGGTTGGAAGACCGAGGAGGGTGGCAGTACAGCTTTTCATTTTGAACAGATAATAGAAAGTAAAACTGATATTTATGCGGACTGGCAGGCCGAAGAAGTCAAGCCTGGCGGCAGCAAAGGTAAGAAGCCGGAAAGGGAGAACCCACCCGACGATGGAGGCGGCACAGGGGATACGCAGACGGTAACGGTCGTACAGGAAGCATCATCGCAGGCTGAAATCAGCCGGACAGACAGTGTAGAGACAACGCCTTGGGGCACAGAGCCAAAGACGGGGGATGCCGCCCAGATCGAGATTTATGCGACTGCTGCGATGATAGCTGGATTGACTTATCTGCTTCTCTACTTTATGGAAGAGGGGCGTGGAATGACCGAACGAGAGAAGGAAGTGTTTGTAGCGGCCTTTATCCGATGGGCAAAGAAAGGAGGCAGATTTAGAAGGTGTTGTGCGATTGTGGCGATCTTCTGTATCTTGGTGTACTATCATAGTATCGGGAAGCACGCTGGGAAGGAAATCAACAGAGAGTACTTGAGACAGGCTTTGTGATATAGAGCATTAATAATCTGGAAAACATACGAACAGAGGCCGCTTAAACAGCGGCCTCTGTATTATTTCTGATCAAATCTAAAAAGAATTCCGCCTCTGTGGCGGCCATATAGGGAAGGACCCACAATAACGCAAGGCCAAAAGAAAGGATTCCTAAAAACATGAGTGGAAGAAAACTTACATAGAGATAAAAGAGCCGGCCCTTGTGATGCACCATGAGACGCCGGCTTTTTTTAAGCAGCTCCCTCGCCGTGTAATGGGGAAAATCATGGAGCAGAAAAAAGGCCTGGGCATATAGCAGCTCTAGCATGATCGTGACGATTCCTGAAAAGATTAAGGAAAGGGAATACGGCAGCATGAGCGATAACATTTTGTCTGTCTGAAAGCTTACGGCATAAGCGGTAAGCTTATAGGTAAGAACAATCTGCGGCAGGCTGGCCACATAGGTGATGAGCGTGATCCAGGCCTGTATGGTGATGGCTTTGTCAGGACAGAGCTGAAAGCCATAAAATAGATCTCCTACAGAAACCGGGCGGCCGCAGATAATTTTCAGGTAGAGATAACAGGAGCCGGAAGTAAAGAGTCCAGTCAGGACAGATACCAGAAACATGACAGCATAATATATGATTGTGCCAATTACAGTACGTATGTCCACGATAAGACTTACGGCGACGGTCACAATACCTATCAGGCAGGCCGTGATCACGTAGGCACCGATAGCTGTGCTGTAATGACCAAGCAGATGTTCTCTTGCGGAAGCTTTTAATTCCGCGGAAGATTTAAATCGATTCATAATAATGTTATGTCAACCTTTCCCGCTGTAAAACATATCACAAATGCGACAGCGTAAACCATTAGATCGAGTGCGCAGGCACTCGGTCATTAGACCGCGGCATCAAAATTCATACCGCGATATTTGTTAGCAGCGTCAGAGGATTTCATATCCTTCTGGTATGGGTTTTCTTCATTAAAATATCTGATCTGCGTAGCGGTTGTTCCGCCGGACACATAGGTGCGTCCGCATTCCGGACAGATATCTGTGCGGATCGATACATTGCAGGAGACTACTTCGCCATTATTTTTTGCAGCTTTTTGATAGGCGTTGCTTACGTGTTCCTGCTCATGACCTCTGACTCGGGAAGCCGCTGCTTTTGGATCGATGTGGGATGCCGCTTTGAAGGAGACGTCGCCTTCGTCGGAACCATCTTTATATTTGCGGTTCTTACAGGTTTCACATTCTGCAGGGGAAGATTTTTTCCCGGCCTGCCGCTCGGTGGATTCACCGGGATTGCGGATCGGTTTATGTGTATTCTCAGGGGTCATTCCAATAATTGGAGAAATTGTCATAATATCATCCTACCTTTCCTGTGAATTTATTCAAAATCATCCAACATATCATAAATCTCATCCATTATTTCTTCGTAGGAAACGCCATACTGCTCTTCACAGATCTTATTGATATCATCCATCAGTTCCGGTGCAATTTTAGGGAGCGCAAATACCAGCCAGACAGCTGAAATACATAATATCACATCCAGCACGAGACTTGTGATACAGCAAATCAAGCCTGCCTTGGCCTTTCCGAGCATCTTTTTCGCGCTTCCTCTGGAGAGAATTGCCAGAATAATGCCCACGCCGCCCAGCATAAAGGGCATGGATAGGCGTAAAAGTAAAAGGCTTATCAGGGTAATGATTCCGAGAATCAGAGAAGCGGCTGCCATGTTCTCACCTTTGGGCTTAACGGGTGCGGGCTGCAAAGGCGCGCCATATGGGTTGTAAGGATTATGATAGGGACTGCCGCCGTCTCCGGGACCGCCCTGTGGGCTGTTCGGTTGATAATCCATAGAAATTGCCTCGTTCCTTTCTTATTGATCAAAATAAACAGATATTAACAGTTTAGCACATTTTTTCTAAAAAAACCATAGTCTGTAGAGCGGATCCACATTTTTCTTCATAAATCTAAGTATTTCTTGTGGCGGATTTTGGTTTTATCCTGTATAATAAAAACGTCGGACTAAAGTATACACGGATACTTTAACGCGATAAAGTAGTGAAGATGGAGTAAAGAATGATGGATATTATTTTACAGTTGAAAGAGGAATTGCAGGTAGAAAAGTGGCAGGTGGAGGCGGCCGTCTCTCTGATTGATGAGGGGAATACGATCCCATTTATTGCCAGATACAGAAAAGAGAAGACGGGCTCGTTGAATGACGAGGTTTTGAGAGAGTTATATGAGCGTCTTACTTACCTGCGAAATCTGGAAGAAAAGAAGCAGCAGGTTATAAGCAGCATTGAAGAACAGGGGAAACTTACAGACGAACTGCGTGAGCGGATCGAGGCGGCTTCGACTATGGTGCTGGTGGAGGATCTTTACCGTCCATACCGGCCGAAGAGAAAGACTCGCGCGAGCGTGGCGAAGGAGAAGGGTTTGGAGCCGCTTGCAGCGTTTATCCTGGCACAGGAGACCACAGCACCGATTGAGGAGGAGGCGGCTAAGTACATCCGGGAGGATGAGGATGAGGCGAAAGCCGTAAAGACGGCGGCGGAGGCTCTGCAGGGGGCGAAGGATATCATCGCAGAGCAGATTTCCGACGAGGCGGATTATCGTATTTATATCCGCGATATTACTATGAAAGAAGGGAAACTGGTAAGCACCGCGAAGGATGAGAAGGCGGAAAGTGTTTACGAGATGTATTATCAGTACGAGGAGCCCATCGGCAGGGTGGCGGGACACCGTGTTCTTGCCATTAACCGGGGAGAGAACGAAAAGTTTCTGACTGTGAAAGTGGAGGCACCTGAAGAGCGGATTTTACAGTTCCTGCGTACCAAGACTATTATAAATGACAATCCTGTCACATCTCCGATCCTGGAGGAAGTGATCGCTGACAGCTATGACAGGCTGATTGCCCCGGCTATTGAGAGAGAAATACGAAATGATCTTACAGAGAAAGCGGAGGATGGCGCGATCTCTGTCTTTGGCAAAAACCTGGAGCAGCTTCTTTTACAGCCGCCCATAAAAGGCAAGGTGGTGCTGGGATGGGATCCGGCTTTCCGCACAGGCTGTAAACTGGCCGTGGTGGATGAGACGGGAAAGGTGCTTGATACGAAAGTAATCTATCCGACAGCTCCCCAGAATAAGGTGGAGCAGTCCAAGGCGGAACTGAAAAAGCTGATTAAAAAATATAATGTCTCTCTCATTTCTGTGGGAAACGGTACAGCGTCGAGGGAGTCTGAGCAGGTGATCGTGGAGCTGATCAAAGAGCTGGATGTGCCAGTACAGTATGTGATTGTGAACGAAGCGGGTGCTTCCGTCTATTCAGCCAGCAAACTGGCTACGGAGGAATTCCCGGAGTTTGATGTAGGACAGCGAAGTGCGGCTTCCATCGCAAGAAGATTGCAGGATCCGTTGGCGGAGCTTGTGAAGATTGATCCCAAGTCTATCGGTGTGGGACAATATCAGCACGATATGAATCAGAAAAAGTTAAGTGAAGTGCTGGGCGGTGTGGTGGAAGACAGCGTAAACCGGGTTGGTGTGGATTTGAACACCGCTTCCGCGTCGCTTTTGGAGTATGTTTCCGGCGTGACGAAGGTGATTGCGCGTAACATTGTGGATTATCGGGAGAAGAACGGCCGTTTCACCGACAGGAAGCAGCTGTTGAAAGTGGCCAAGCTGGGGCCTAAGGCGTTTGAGCAGTGTGCGGGCTTTATGCGGATTGCGGATGGGGACAATCCGCTGGATGCCACCAGCGTTCATCCAGAGTCTTACGAGGCGGCGGAAAAACTGATGGAGAAGCTG
Source organism: Lachnospiraceae bacterium UBA7060 (assembly GCA_002493835.1). Taxonomy (GTDB): domain Bacteria; phylum Bacillota; class Clostridia; order Lachnospirales; family Lachnospiraceae; genus UBA3282. The sequence goes on from DLAA01000170.1 coordinate 10,579, forward strand.
GGGCTTACCATGGAGGATGTGAAGGCAGCTCAGAAAAAGGCCGCTGTGAAAAAACCTGCTGCTGCGAAGGGAAAAAAGCCTCGCGTCCAGAAACCAGTGATCCGCAATACCAATACGGCTATGGGTAAGGCATTGGCAGCAGCGCTGGGAAGCATGGACACAGCTTCGGAAGAAAATGACGCAAGTGTCACATTGAGTTCTGGTGTTTCCCGCTCCGACGAAGAGGTAGTCAGCAATCTGGCAAAGAAAGTAAAGGATAAGAAAAAGCTGGCTGAGGAGCTGGGCATCGGAGAAATCACTCTGACGGATATTTTGACGGAGCTGGAAAAACCTGCCAGAGATCCCAGAGACGACATGCCTGCGCCAATCCTTCGCAGCGATGTGCTGGATATGAAGGATTTGAAGCCTGGCATGATTTTGAAGGGAACGGTTAGAAACGTGATTGACTTCGGTGTCTTTGTGGATATCGGTGTTCATCAGGACGGTCTGGTGCATATTTCGCAGATTACGGACCGCTATATCAAGCATCCGCTGGAGGCAGTCAGCGTGGGGGATATCGTGGATGTGCAGGTGCTCACGGTGGATGTGCCAAAGAAGCGCATTGGACTCACAATGAAGATTGGCCAGGAAACCGGTCCGAAGAAAAAGTAGTAGATAAAGCAGTTGGTAAGCAGCAAAGTGTAAGAAAAGGAGTTTTGCCATGTTCAAGTACATTGTGAAAAGAATTTTGCTGGCAGTCGTGACGATCTGGGCGGTTGCCACACTTACTTTTTTCCTGATGAATCTGGTGCCCGGCGGCCCGTTTTTGTCGGAGAAGGCGATCAGCCCTCAGGCGCAGGCGGCTTTGGAGGCGAAGTACGGGCTGGACAAGCCCATGTCTCAGCGCTATCTGAATTATATGACGGGGGCGCTGCACGGAGACTTCGGTGACAGCCTGAAGCAGAGAGGCCGAACCGTCATGTCTATCATTTCCATGAAATTTCCTGTCTCTGCAAGAGTCGGCGGAATTTCCGTGCTGGTGGCGCTGGTTCTTGGAATACCCCTCGGCAGCATAGCCGCGCTGAAACGGGGTAAGCCGGCTGACAGTATCATAAGTGTGATTGCTACCTGCGGCATTGCGGTGCCAAGCTTCGTTATCTGCACACTGCTCATGTATTTCCTGGGTGTTAAGCTTGGGCTTTTGCCAACCATGGGTCTGGAGAGCGCAAAGCATTATGTGATGCCGGTGATTGCACTGTCCTTCTATCCGACGGCTTATATTATGCGGCTGATGCGCTCTTCCATGCTGGATGTGCTGGGGCAGGACTATATGCGCACAGCCCGGGCAAAGGGACTGGCAGGTGGAAAAATTCTCTTTAAACATGCGCTGCGCAATGCGATTCTGCCGGTAGTTACCTATGTGGGCCCGATGTTGGCATATACCATCACGGGAAGCTTTGTGGTAGAGAAGATTTTTGTCATCCCGGGGCTGGGCGGAGAATTTATCAAGGCCATCAACGGGCGCGATTATACGGTGATTATGGGAACGACGATCTTTCTGGCGACCCTCGTGATTGTGATGAATGTGGTGGTGGATATTGTCTATAAGCTGGTGGATCCGAGAATAAAACTCAAGTAACAACGCGGGAAGTGTTTCTAAAAGACGTCCCGCCATGGGACTGGGACAAAGTCAGCGAAGCTGACTTGGAAGCACGAAATCTCGCGTGGGAGAATGCCCCAGAACAGGCACTCTCCGTACAGTGAATTAATTTACAGAAAGGCATGGTTAAACATGAAAGAGAATCCCTTAAGTTTTCAGTTAAAACTCAAGCCGGAAGACTTTCTGCCGGCTTCGGAGGAAGAAAAACAGAGTCAGGTCATCATGCGCGAGAGCGTGAGTTTCTGGAAGGATGGTATGCGCCGGCTTCGAAAAAATAAGGTGGCGATGGTCTCTCTGTTTGTGATCATTGTGGTGATGATTTTTTCCTTTATCGTTCCCGGGTTTTATCCCTACAGTTATAAAGAACAGATAAAGGGGGCGAACAGCTTAGGACCTATGGAATACTCGGAGGAGGAACAGGCCCGGATCGATGCGGGAGAGAAAGTATTCCCTCACGTGTTCGGAACGGACAAGATGGGGCGGGACTACGCCATCCGCGTGATGATGGGCAGCCGGATTTCCTTGCTGGTGGGTCTGGTTGCGACAGGCATTATTCTGATTATCGGTTCCGCTTACGGTTCTATTGCGGCTTTCTTCGGCGGCTGGGTGGATCTGGTGATGATGCGGATTGTGGATATCATCTACACGATTCCCGACATTCTTCTGATTGTATTGCTTTCTTTTGCCCTGAAGGAGCCTCTTAGGAAGCTGGCCACTGTGCCGGGCTTCCATTGGCTTAATATAGTAGGAGAAAATCTGGTCAGCATCTTCGTGGTGTTCGCCCTGCTCTACTGGGTGGGCATGGCCAGAATGGTCAGAAGCCAGGTGCTGATGTTAAAAGAGAGTGAATATGTCACGGCGGCAAGGGCGCTGGGCGTGGGAAACGGCAGGATCATCAAGAAACATCTGTTGACTAACTGTATCGGTACACTGATCGTGACGACGACTCTGCAGATCCCTTCCTCAATTTTTACGGAGAGCTTTTTAAGCTTTTTGGGTATGGGTGTGGCGGTGCCGCTGCCTTCGCTGGGAAGTCTTGCCAGCGACGCGCTGAACGGTATCAACACATATCCTTATCTTTTATTTATCCCGGCTTTGCTGATCAGCTTGATCATCTTAAGCTTTAACCTGTTTGGAGACGGGCTCAGAGATGCTTTTGACCCGAAACTGAAAAATTAAAAATAGGGGGGACGGGAAATGGCGGAATACTTGGTAGATATCAAAAACGAGCGGCTTTCCTTTTTTACGCCTGCGGGTGAGGTAAAAGCCTTAAACGATGTTTCGATACATTTGAAGGAAGGCGAAGTCCTTGGGATTGTGGGTGAGAGCGGTTCCGGAAAATCAGTGACAGCCTACAGCTTGATGGGACTTACTGCGCATCCGGGAAAGCTTCTGGGCGGTGAACTTCATTTTAACGGACATCAAATTGAAAAAATGACGGAGAAGGATATGCGCAGTATCCGTGGAAATGAGGTTTCCATTATCTTTCAGGATCCCATGACCAGCTTAAATCCGGTTTATACTGTCGGAAACCAGATCACGGAGGTGATTAGGCTTCACACCGACAAGACAAAGCAGCAGGCGAAGGATCGCGCGAAAGAGCTTTTGGAGCTGGTGGGTATCAACGAGCCGGAGAGACGCCTAAAGCAATATCCCCATGAACTTTCAGGCGGCATGCGCCAGCGTGTGATGATTGCCATTGCGCTGGCATGTGAGCCGAAGCTTCTGATTGCGGATGAGCCCACCACGGCACTTGATGTGACGATTCAGGCGCAGATTTTAGAGCTGATGATGGAACTCAAGGATAAGCTTGGCATGGCGATTATTATGATTACCCATGATCTGGGTGTGGTTGCCAGCATGTGCGAGCGCATTGCGGTTATGTATGCGGGCAGAATCGTGGAGTACGGCACTACGGACGACATTTTCTATCATCCGAAACACCAGTATACGAAGGGGTTAATTCGCTCGATTCCGAGACTGGATACCAAAGAACATGAGAGACTGATTCCTATTGAGGGAACGCCTGTGGATATGCTGAATCCACCTGCAGGCTGTCCTTTTGCGCCTCGCTGTGATGCGGCTATGCAGATTTGTCTTAGGGAGATGCCGCCGGTCACGACATTCGGCGATGTGCATTACACCCAATGCTGGTTGAACCAGAAGGAAGAGATGGAGAAAGGAGCGTCCCATGAGTAAGCATTTGATTGAAGTGGAGCATTTGCGCCAGTATTTTCCGGCGGGCGGCTTTGGAAAAAATAAAAGATTTGTAAGAGCGGTAGACGATGTCTCTTTCTATGTGGATAAAGGGGAAACGTTGGGACTGGTGGGAGAGTCCGGCTGTGGAAAAACGACCACAGGGCGGACGATGCTTCGGCTCTATGAACCTACTGGCGGAAGATTCACCTTTGACGAGAATGTGATCTTCGACGTGGAGAAAAAACAGTATGCAGATATGCTTCCTTACAGAAAGCGGATGCAGATCGTGTTTCAGGATCCTTACGCAAGTCTGGATCCCCGTATGACAGTGGGAGACATTGTCGGTGAGGCAATTGATGTGCATAAGCTGGCGGCAAATAAACAGGAGCGCTACGATCAGATCATACACATGCTGGAACGGGTAGGATTAAACTCGGAACACGCGAATCGATATCCCCATGAATTTTCTGGCGGCCAGAGACAGCGTGTAGGTATTGCAAGGGCGCTGGCGGTGCATCCTGAGTTCATTGTCTGCGACGAGCCGATTTCGGCTCTTGACGTGTCGATTCAGGCGCAGGTTATCAATATGTTTGAGGATCTGCAGGAACAGATGGGGTTGACGTATCTTTTTATCGCCCATGACTTATCGGCGGTGAAACATATTTCCAACCGTATCGGCGTGATGTATCTGGGAAGGATGGTGGAGCTTGCAGACAGCTATGAGCTGGTGGAGCGTCCTCTGCATCCCTATACGAAGAGCTTGATTTCAGCAATTCCCGTTGCGGACCCGAAACAAGCCAGGGAGAGCCAGCGAATTGTGCTGGAAGGAGACGTGCCAAGCCCCTTAAATCCGCCGTCCGGATGTACCTTCCGCACACGTTGTCCCTATGCCGATGAGCGCTGTGCGGCGGAGGTTCCCAAGTGGCGGGAGGTGGAAAACGGCCATTATTGCGCGTGTCACCATATTGACAAGTGTAATTAGATGTGGTAAACATGATAGTTGTGAAATAATAATTCATAGAAGGAGGAACGATTATTATGAAAAAGAAAGTAATTGCGGTCATGCTGGCAGCGGCTATGGTCGTTGGCGTGACGGCCTGCGGCGGCGGTTCCGCGGAACCAGCCCCGACGCCTGGGATCGATGACGCGGCAGAAACGACAGAGGGGGGGGAGGCTCCCGCAGATGACGCTGCTGCTGATAGTGCTGCGCCTGCAGCTTCCGGCGAAGGGAAGATCCTGTCCGTACAGATCGGCCCCAACCCCGAGACCATCGACCCGGCGTTAAACAGCGCTGTTGATGGCGGTAACATGATTTTGCACACTTTTGAGTGCCTGCTGACAGTGGATCAGGAGGGAAAGCTTGCTCCCGGCCAGGCGGAAACCTGGGAGACTTCTGAGGACGGCCTGACATGGACTTTCCATTTGAGGGATGGCTTAAAGTGGTCTGACGGATCCGCCCTCACGGCAAATGATTTTGTATACAGCTGGCGCAGAGTCTGTGATCCCATGGTAGCTGCTCCTTATGCGGAGACAGTGCTTGGCATGGTAGAGGGATTTGACGATGCGATCGGCGGCAATCTGGAAGCTCTCGGCGTAGAGGCGCCGGATGATTCTACTCTTGTGGTGCATCTGTCCTCTCCCTGCTCTTACTTTGGCTCTCTGGCAGCTTTCGCTACCTTAAGCCCGGTACAGCAGGCGACTATCGATGCCAACGGCGACGGCTGGGCGGTAGCGGCTGACACCTATATCTGCAACGGTTCTTTCTATATTTCTGAGTGGGTGCCTGGTTCCTATATTATGTGCACCAAGAATCCGAACTACTGGAATGCAGATGCGATTAAACTGGACGGCATCAAGTTCAACCTGATCGAGGATCCCAACGCTTCCTACAGTGCATACCAGACCGGAGAAGTACTTTTCATCAAGGACGTGCCCACAGAGGAGATTCCTTCTCTGACAGGCAACGAGGAGTTCCATGTGGATCCGATTATCGGTACCTACTATCTGAGTCTGAACACGCAGAGGGAGCCCTTCAATGATCCCAAGGTGCGTAAAGCATTGAGCCTTGCTATCGATCGTGAGTATGTGGCGAATACACTGATGCAGGGAACCTACTCTCCTGCAAGTAATTTCATGGGTCCCGGCTGGATTGATACGGATGGATCCCAGTTCATGGACAATGCAAACGGAGGGCAGCCCTATATTGATACAACAAACCATGAGGCGAATGTAGAGGAGGCAAAACAGCTTCTGGCAGACGCAGGTTACCCGGACGGCGCAGGCTTCCCGGCAATCACCTACTCTACCAACGATGCAGGCTACCACAAGGTAGTGGCTGAGTATCTGCAGCAGGCGTGGTCGGAGATCGGCGTGGAGCTTCAGGTAGACATCGTGGAGTGGGCAAGCTTCACTCCTATGAGACGTAACGGTGACTATGACGCATCCCGTAACGGCTGGGTAGGCGACTACAGTGATCCTTCCAACATGCTGGATCTGCTCTACTCTTCTAACGGCAACAACGACGGTAAGTTTAACAATGCGGACTATGATGCGGCTATGGATATTTCCAGAACCACTCTGGATGCCAAGGAGCGTTCCGAGGCTCTTCACAAGGCGGAGGATATTCTGATGAATGAGGCGGCATGCATTCCCGTGGCTTACTACAATGATTTCTGGCTGCAGAGCAGCAAGATTACGAATATGTGGCATTCCGCATACGGTTACTGGTACTTCATGTACGCGGACATTGCTGAATAGCAAATAGACAGCTCTAGTCAGGGGCAGGTGTGACTTGTGAAAGTTGCATCTGCCCTTAAATCTTTTCAAAAAAGAAAGATTTAAGGGCGGCAGAAGGGAGAAGATAATAAAATTTTGATATAAAAAAGAGCGGAGGGGAAAGGGAAAGATGAATGAGAAATCAGGGATTTGTTATATCGTCGGAGCAGGTGAGAATGATGGGATGGAGTTTACTCCTCTTGCAGATGATTTTGTAATTGCCGCGGATGCAGGATTTCAGGCATTGAAGCAGACAAAAATAAAGATAGATCTGGTGATTGGCGATTTTGACTCACTTCGTTTTGTTCCGGAACATGTAAAAGTGATTACCCTGCAGAGGGAAAAGGATGATACGGATATGAGGGCAGCTGTCTGTGAGGGCCTAAAAAAGGGATATAAAACGTTTCACATTTATGGCGGAACAGGGGGACGTATCGAGCACACGATTGCCAATATGCAGCTTTTGACAGAATTGTCTGCAGCTGGGAAGCAGGGATTTCTATTTGGCAGAGATTATATAATAACTGCTTTGACAAATGGGACTTTTGAGTTCCCGGAATATGCTTCGGGATACGTGTCTGTGTTTGCCCACTCGGACCAAGCGGAGGGCGTGTGGCTGAGAGGGTTAAAATATGAATTACTAAATGCTGTATTGTCAAACCGCTATCCGCTCGGGGTAAGCAATGAGTTTATCGGGAAAAAGAGCAGTATTTCTGTGGAGAACGGCACACTTCTTATTGTCTTTCCCATAGAAGTAAGGTGAATCATACTAGATTTAGCCTTATACCCATCTTGTTTTTAGAGATAGTTTAGAGATAAGTTCGGTATCATACCAATAGAAGTTGATACACGACTAGTACAATGGAGGGGGATAAGGATGAATTGCAAAAAAAGAGGGAAAGGAATTGCTGCGTGGCTGCTGGCTGTTGTTTTGATAACTGGAACACTGACGGGGTGCGGTGAAGCCGGAGGCGCGGATGAGACCGAGACTGAAAATGCGTCAGGAAGCAGCCGTGAGAATCAGGAAGAACAGCAGGAGACTGCCATGGGACGTTATGTGGAAGCGCAAGTGGAACTGAACGGGAATGGTCTTACCGATTGGAACAGCCGCGTATTTAAAATGACAGATGGAAGCTTGCTGCTTTCGGATAACAGCGGCTTTGTCCTGCGGTCAAGAGATGATGGGGCAAGTTGGACAAAAGAAGATATTCCTTGGCTTGCGCAGATGAAAGCGGATAACAAATATATTTTGACAATGGCATTTGGACCGGATCAGACGGCGGCTGTCATATGGACAGAGCCGGAGGAGGGAAGCGGGGAGAGCGGCGACGGAGTTCAGCTCAAAATGGACATGCAGCTTTCGCTTGTGAAGCCTGACAATACTGTAATTCCGGTGGAGATGCAGCTGGAAGCAGATGATATGTGGGTAAACAGTGTATCTATATCCGATAAGGGAAGAATTATTGTAAGTACACTGGGATCAAACCTATATGAAGTGAAGGAGGATGGAAGCAGCGAGTTATATCTGAATGTAGTGGAGGGAAGTCCGTCACTTTTGCGCTTTCATGGGGATCTTATGCTCATGGATGGATGGGGATGGGATACGCCGCTCCTTTACGATATGGAAGAGAAGATTTATATAGAGGATGAGGTACTGGCAGATTTTGTGAAGGAAAATTTCAGCAGCAGGGATAGTTCTTCGGGGAGAAGTTATGATTTGTTTTTGGTTTCAGGAGGCAAAGATGCTCTTTATCTGGCGGGAGAACAGGGAGTGTACCGCCATGTATTGGGCGGCAGCGCGATAGAACAGGTTATGGACGGGAGTCTGAACATTCTGGGAAATCCTACCTACAATATTATGGATATGCTGGTAACGGAGGACGATGAATTCGTGGTATTGCTTACCGGGGAAAGGATGGCACGTTTCGTCTACGACCCGGATGTACCTGCCAGACCAAATGAGCGACTGGAAGTGTGGAGCCTGGAAGATGAGACAGTGATAAGGCAGGCGATTAGTCAGTACCAGACAGAAAACCCTGCAGTTTATGTGGAATATGAGATTGGGCTTGACGGAAGTTCCATGACCAGGGAGGATGTCATCAAAAACCTGAATACACGCATTGTGGCTGGAAAAGGGCCGGATGTGCTGGTAATGGACAACATGCCGCTTGATTCCTATGTGGAGAAAGGGATTCTTATGGATATGGCCCCGCTGTTGGACGGGATGAGCAGGGAGGAAGCAGTTTTTCAGAATGTGGTGGAAGCATTCAGAGAGGAGGGGCAGGTTTATGTTGTGCCTTGCGAGATTCAGCTTCCTTATATTCTCGGAAGGAATAGCGATATCAACAAAATGACAGACCTGTCAGAAATTACAGAGATAGTGGAGGAGATGCGGGAGGAAAACTCGGGTGCGGATTTATTGCGGCTCTCGTCGCCGAAGAGTATTATGCGTGTCTTTTCCCTTGCAAGTGCGCCTGCGTGGCGGACTGGGGAAGGAGAGCTTGACAAGGAAGCGATTTCTGACTTTTTGACGCAGACGAAGCGGATCTATGATGCACAGATGAATGGTCTTGCGGAGGAAGCGCTGCAGCAATGGGAGGCTGATAAGGAGATTTACCAAAGTTATGAGAGCGTAGACGGAGAGTCTTTGGAAGAAGCAGATAAAATCAGGACGCGGCATCAAGGTATTTATTTTATGGGCGGGGCGCAGAAGTTTGCGCTAGGTTCTATGGAAAATATATCAGAGTATAACTGTCAAAAATCTATGCCCAAGACGGAAGGCTTTGAAGATTGTGGCAGCATCCCGATGAGAGGGCAAAGCAGCAACGTGTTTCGTGCAGAGGTACTTTTGGGGATTAATGCCTCGTCCGAAAATGCACAGCAGGCTCAGAACTTTATTAAAGCTGCGCTTGGCACGACGGTACAGGCGGATGTGGAAGAAGGCTTTCCGGTGACACAAAAGGCTGTCATGGATAGCTATGAAGACCAGTGGAGACTGTATAGGGATAATGATTATGTTTCAGGTCAGGGATCAACGGTTGACGATGATGGAAAGGAAACGATTCTGTTAATTAGAATACCGGATGAGGCGGAGGTGAACGAATTGTTAGAGTGGATCAAGGGCATGGATACCGCCTATGTGGAAGACAAGACCTTTGAAAACGTGGTGTATGAGGAGGGTGAGGCATACATGCAAGGCGAAAAAAGCCTAGAGGATGCGATGCGCGCTATCGAAACAAGACTGGGAATTTATCTGGCGGAATAGTCTGGGAAAGAGAAAACAAGCCGTTGCATTTCCGGCGCCGTGATGTTAATATAGATGCGTAGTTTAGTTAAGTACAAAAGGGAGTGGGAATAAACGCTCCAGATAGGGAGGAAATTATGAGAAAAAGAGTAGTGGCTGTAATGCTCTCTGCGGCAATGGTATTTTCATTGGCGGCCTGCGGCGGCGGTAACGATACGGCGGCGCCTGCAGAAGATACGACAGCGCAGGAGAGCACGGAGACTGAAACACCTGAGGCGGACAGTACGCCTGAGGAAGCAGCAGAAACGCAGGAGTCTGCGCAGGAGACAGGCAGTGAGGCGGCGGGGCTTAAGATCGCAATTGTATCCAGTCCTTCAGGTGTGGACGACGGTTCCTTTAACCAGGACAATTACAATGGGATTCTTACCTTTATCGAGAATCATCCTGAAAGTACCGTGACGCCGGTGCAGGAGACAACGGGTGACGTGGCTGCGGCAGTACAGGCGGTAGCTGATATCGTGGCGGACTATGATGTGATTGTGTGTTGTGGATTCCAGTTTGCGGGAATCACCACTATTGCGCAGGAAAATCCGGATGTGAAGTTTGTTCTGGTGGATTCCTTCCCTTCCGACGCGGAAGGCAATGAGGTAGAAGTAGACAACATTTACGCGATGCAGTTTGCGGAACAGGAATCCGGATTCTTTGCGGGTATGGCGGCTGCGCTGGAGACGAAGTCCAATAAAGTGTCTGTGGTAAACGGTATTGCTTACCCTTCCAACGTAAACTATCAGTACGGCTTCGAGTGCGGTGTAAAATATATCAATGAGACGGAAGGCAAGGCGGTGGAGGTTGTAGAGCTTCCTTCCTATGCAGGCACAGATGTGACAGGAGCGAATGTGGGCGGCAACTACGTCGGATCATTTGCGGACGAGGCCACCGGCAAGGTAGTTGGCAATGCGCTGATTGCTGAGGGCGTGGATATCATTTTCGTGGCAGCAGGCGCTTCCGGCAACGGTGTTCTCACGGCAGTCAAGGAGGCTGACGGTGTCTACTTTATCGGCTGTGATGTAGACCAGTATGACGACGGAGCAAATGGAGATTCCAATGTGGTTCTGACTTCTGCGGTGAAGGTGATGCATCTGAATGTGGAGCGTGCATTGGAGGCGGTCGCGGACGGCAGCTTCAAGGGCGGCAATGTGGTGCTGAAGGCGGATACGGATTCCACAGGCTATATCAATGCGGAGGGCAGATGCCAGTTGTCTGCGGATTCTATCTCCAAGATTGATGAAGCTTATAATGCCATCAAGGGCGGCACGATTGTTCCGGCGGCGAATTTTAACGGCATTACGCCGGAGGATTTCACCTGGTAGATGTGTGAGAAGAAGTTCTAAGGCGTCAAAAGGCGCCGCTCCAATAACGTATAACTTTAGGCTGCAAGGGAATTTTCCCTTGCGGCCTTTTCTGTCTTTGCCGTATACTATAGTTAAGTAACTGCAGTAAAATAACCGCAGTAAAGTAGCTGCAGTCATTTAACTGCTGGAATATAGAAGAGAGGGAAACCGTACATGTCTGATTATATTATTGAGATGAATCACATAACGAAGCGATTCCCGGGCATCGTCGCCAACGATGATGTCTCCATTCAGGTGAAAAAGGGAGAGATTTATGCGCTTTTGGGAGAGAACGGGGCAGGAAAGTCTACTTTGATGAGCATGCTGTTCGGCATGTATGAGCCAGATGAGGGTGAAATCATTATCCGGGGGGAAAAGGTGAAGATTACATCCCCTAACCATGCCACGAAGTTGAATATCGGCATGGTACACCAGCACTTTAAGCTGGTCAGCAACTATACCATAGCGGAGAACATTGTTATGGGGATGGAGCCGGTGAAAAAGACCTTCGGGATATTTAAGACGGTGGATATGAAAAAGGCGAACGAAGATATCCGGCTGCTCTCGGAGAAATTTGGTTTGGAGGTGGACCCCACAAAGGTTATTGAAAATATCAATGTCTCCATGCAGCAGCGGGTGGAAATCTTAAAGATGCTGTATCGGGAGGCAGAGATTCTGATCTTTGACGAGCCGACGGCGGTGCTGACGCCTCAGGAGATCGAATTTCTTCTGGAAATCATAGAAAGCCTGCGGCGGGACGGCAAGACGATCATTTTGATTACCCATAAGCTGGAGGAGATCAAAAAGATTGCGGATCGCTGTGCAATTCTGTGCCGGGGGAAACTGGTTGACGTGCTGGATGTGAAGAAGACAGATACCAAGACTATGGCTAACTTGATGGTGGGGCGGGAGGTGAATCTTTCTGTGGACAAGCCGGAGCCCGATTTCGGCCAGGAAATCTTGAAGGTAGAGCATCTGACGGTACAGAATGGGGACAAATTTGAAGTGGTGAAAGATGTCAGCTTTTCTGTCCGCAGCGGAGAAATATTTGCAGTGGCAGGTGTCTCCGGAAATGGACAGGTGGAGCTCGCCGATGCCATTGCAGGACTTTTAAAGCCTGCGGGAGGCAGGATTACTTTAAACGGCAGAGATATCACAGAGAGCTCCATCCGGGAGCGCAGCCTCGAAGGGATTTCCTATATTCCTGAGGACAGGCAGAATGTCGGGCTGGTGATGGATCTTTCTCTGTCAGATAATCTGGCTTTGAAGAATTATTTTGAGTCCCCTTTTTCCCAAGGGGGAGTCATGGCGGGAAACGAGTTCGTTAACTATAGCGATAAGCTGATAGAAAAATACGACATACGCAGTGGACAGGGGAGCAGCACCATTGTGCGTTCCATGAGCGGGGGGAATCAGCAGAAAGCCATTATTGCAAGGGAGATTGAAAGAAACTCTGCCCTGCTGATTTTTGTTCAGCCAACCAGGGGGCTGGATATTGGCGCCATCGAAAATATTCACAGGCAGATTGTGGCTGAGAGGGATAAGGGTAAGGCGGTTCTGCTAATTTCGCTGGAGCTGGATGAGGTGATGAATCTGGCGGACACGATAGGCGTTATTTACAATGGAAAAATCGAGAAGATTGCAGATGCGAAAACCCTGACTCCGGGTGAGGTAGGGGAATTTATGATGGGAGTAGGAGGGCGCCATGAAAAAGAATGATAGGACTGTGTTACAGAAAATTGTGCTGCAGACCATCGGACATGAAAAACGGCAGCCTGTTATGATACCGCTTTTCACAATTTTATTGAGTCTGCTTCTGGGAATTGTGGTGATTGCCCTTCTCGGGAAAAATCCCTTTTTGGCATATTACAATTTACTGCAGGGATCAGGGCTTGCACCGAAGGCTTCCTATGCGGGACACAAAGGAATGATTACGGATTTTACCAGTTTTTTGAATGCGCTGACACCGATGCTTCTGGCAGCTCTCTCAGTGCTGATTGCTCTGAAAGCCGGGATGTTTAACATCGGTGTTTCAGGACAGATGCTGGCAGCTGCTTTTATATCGACGGTTTTGATAGGGTATTCCGATCTGCCCGCTGTTGTGGCAAAACCTCTGGTCATTTTGACCGGGTTTGTGGTGGGCGCGCTGGTGGGCAGTCTGGTTGGCTTTTTAAAGCACCGGTTTAATATCAATGAAGTGGTATCCACGATTATGTGTAATTATATTGTGCAGTATGTTGTGAGTTTTTTTATCAACGTGTTTTTTGTGGATCCGATTTCCAGACAGTCCAAAAATGTGGGACAGGCAGCGCGGTTGACGCTTACAGATGTGGTGGTGGGTGATTATAAGATGGATATTCCACTTGGCATTCTGCTGGCAGCAGCAGGTGTGGCCGCCGCTGCATTTCTTCTGAGAAAGACTACGCTCGGATTTGAGATCAAGGCGGTGGGGTTAAGCAGCAAAGCAGCACAATACGCAGGCATTCGCGTGGGAAGGACAAGAGTGCTTGCCATGATGCTTTCCGGCGGTGCAGCGGGGCTGGCTGGAGTGACTTACTATCTGGGTTATTTTTCTTCGATCCAGCCGAGAGTGCTTGCCAGCACGGGGTATGATGCGATTGCTGTGGCGCTGCTCGGAAACAGTTCCCCTGTAGGCATTGTATTTTCTTCTTTCTTGATCACAGTAATTTCTAAGGGGAGTACTTATATGAGTTCCACAGCGGGGGTGCAGGCTGAGATGGCCTCTGCTATCACCGGACTTATTCTGTTGATCAGCGCTTGCGGCGTCTACGTGAAGGAAAAAGTAAACAGATGGAAGGAGAACACTTAACATGAATACAATAATTATTGATGGTTTATCTTTTGCACTTCCCCTGTTTATCATGGCAATCGGAGGCATTTACTGTGAGAGAAGCGGGGTGACGAATCTGGCACTGGAAGGCCTGCAGGGGTTTGGAGCTTTCTGCGGTGCTCTGTTTGCGGTCTGTATCGCGTCCCATTTTGCGGGCGATTCGCCGGTGCCTTTCTATTTGGCGATGGTGGCTGCCTTTCTGGGAGGTATGTTATTCTCTCTGCTTCACGCCCTGCTCTGTATCCGGTTTAAGGCGAATCAGGTGATCAGCGGCGTGGTGATCAATATTCTGGCGATGTCTTTGACGGAATTTATGACGAAGCAAATCAATGCAAGTCTTTTCCAGGCGCCCTCCAATAAGTTTGTGCTGGGAGTATCAGCCCGCGTCACAGTGCCGGGAATTTCGTCGATTCCGATTTTGGGAGCGGCCTTTACCAATCTCTATCCCTTTGAGCCTGTGATAGTCTTGATTGCCGTTATTGCCTGGTATGTTCTCTACAAGACACCTTTTGGCCTGCATCTGCGGGCGTGCGGAGACAATCCTCATGCGGTGGACGCGGCGGGTATCGGGGTGGGCAGAGTGCGCCTGATTGCGGTTTTGGTTTCCGGCGCGCTGTCAGGATTGGGAGGCATCTGCTTTGCCTATTCGATTTCTGCGAATTTTTCTTCTAATATCTATTCAGGGTATGGTTATCTTGCCATCGCTGCACTTATTTTTGGAAACTGGAAGATTCTTCCCACGCTTGGAGCCTGTTTGCTGTTTGGATTTGCGAGATCGGGAGGTTATGAGCTGGTGAAGATTCTTGAAATGCCAAGCAGTTATCAGGATCTGGTTATGGTGCTGCCTTATGTGCTGACCCTTTTGATGCTTGTATTTTTTGGTAAGAAAAATCACTCGCCGAGAGCGCTTGGAGTGATTTATGACAAGGGAGCGCGGTAGGAGTGAACAATGATGAGTTTTGTTATAATCGGACTTGAAATCATAGCGATTGGTACGATCTTTTTTGCACTAATGCTGCTGCTAAACGGGGATGGCTCCAGGGAACAAAAGTTGATGGAGTATTTTCTGGTGGGAGTTTTGGTGCAGAATACGGGGTATCTATTGGAATTGACGGCGCCTACTATGGAAGCAGCTGTTGTGGCGGTAAAGATGGAGTATCTGGGATCGTTAGCAATTCCGATTTGTTACTGTTATTTTGTGTATATCTACTGTTTTAAGGAAGCTCCTATTCGGATTCTGAAGCTGTTGGGAATCGTTGATGCCGGCCTTTTTCTGCTGGTTATGACTTGTGAGCGTCATAGTATCTACTACAAAAATTTAGAGTGGCTGCTGGCACCGGATGGGCATTCCTATCTAAGTATCACGTATGGGCCGGGATACTGGGTTTTTATGGCTTTTTCTTCCATTATCCCGTATCTGATGTCTATGTATGCCTTGGTTCGAGCTTATGCCAAAAGGGATGAGTATGCTGTGGACCGCAAATATGGCTTGATACTGTTTCTCTCAGTACTGCCGGTGGTTGCACTCTGCGCTTATGTTATGAAACTGACGCGCAGCTACGATTTCACGCCGGCGACGTTGGGACTTGCCCTTTCCTGTGTGGTGATTCTCATATGGAGCAGAAGAGTTTACGATTTTGGCAGTCTTGCCGCAAGAACACTGTTGAACAGTATGAGCGACGGTGTGATTGCGCTGGACGAACAGGGGCGGGTGGTCAACTATAACGCAGCAGCAGCAGGTATTTTTACGACACTTAACAGCCATGCTATTGGCAGGAAGATTTCAGAGATTTCAAATTTTCCGGAGAGTGCGCTCGGAGAGGATTCACAGAATGATTTTTCCATAGAGGACCGATTCTATCAGAGTCATGTGGAACAGATTTCCGATCGGTTTGGGTCTGTGAAAGGCTATGTGGTTTTGATTCTGGATATGACAGAAATGCGGAATTATATAGAGGAGATCAAACAGGTTAGAATACAGGCAGAACAGGCGAATGAGGCGAAAAGCGAATTTCTTGCCAACATGTCCCATGAAATTCGGACACCCATGAATGCAATTATGGGATTGAGCGATATCATTATGGAGGAAAGCGTGGGGAGAAAGGTGTACGGCTATGCCTGTGATATCAAATCGGCGTCTAAAAACCTTCTGACGCTCATCAATGATATTTTAGATCTTTCCAAGGTGGAATCGGGAAAGATGGAACTGGTGAATACGGAATACCATATCAAGAATATAGTGGATGATGTGATCAACATGATGGGCACAGCCGCATCGAAGAAAGGCATTATGCTGAAATGCGAGTATGATATGTCCATTCCCTGCAGGTATCGGGGCGATGAGGGAAGGATCCGGCAGATTCTGATTAATCTTCTCAATAATGGCTTGAAATTTACTAGGGAGGGATATGTAAAGCTTTCGGTAAGCGGCAGGCCAGGCGAGAAACCGGATACAGAATGTCTACATATTGAGGTGAAAGATACTGGCTGTGGGATTAAAGAGGAAGACCTGGGGAGAATATTTGATAATTTTCAACAGGTGGATGCGAAGAAAAACCGAACTGTGGAGGGAACTGGTCTGGGCTTGTCCATCGCGAGGCATCTGGTAGAACTGATGCAGGGTAGTATCAGAGTGGAGAGCGTATATGGAGAAGGAACGACGTTCATCTTGGAGATAATACAAGAGATTGTGGATAAGAGAAGCTTGAACGAAGTGCCCAAAGAGCGTGAGAAAAAAGAGGAGGAGATCAGACCTTTTCTAGCGGACGACTGCCGGGTGCTGGTGGTGGATGACAATTTGGTTAACAGAAAGGTGGCAAGAGGGTTTCTGCGGTCTTATGGTTTTATCATTGATGAGGCGGAAAGCGGTCCGGCCGCGGTCGAGCGTGTCAGACAGATGAGATATGATATTATTTTCATGGATCACATGATGCCGGAGATGGACGGCATAGAGGCAGTGCAGATTATTCGGAAGAAATGCGGTGAAAATGGTGCGGAGCCGGTGATCATAGCACTGACGGCGAATGCCATGGAAGGTGTCAGGGAAATGTTTCTGGAAAATGGATTTCAAGATTTTCTCACAAAGCCGCTGGACAGAAAACCGCTCAATGAGGCGCTTTTAAAATGGATACCGGAGAGCAAGCGGAAAGAGAATGATCTTGTGGGAGAATCCAAATAAGAAGTATAAAAGAAAGCTGGAGGCGGAATAAAAAGAATAAATAGAAGGAAGAAAGCGGCAATAAACAGGGGCGCATACCGGGCAGCATAACTAAAAATGCCTTGGAAAGCGCCCCTTATTTTTGTCATGGGTTATGCGTTTAACCTATTGTGTTTATCGGCACTTGTGGTTACACTGGTTTTAGGGGCGGATAGGAAAACAAACACCGCTGTCGGGAGGGTTTATGGCAGAGAGAGTAAGGATCGTGGATATTGCACAGGAGCTGGGCCTAAGTACCGCCACTGTCTCCAATGTGATTCATGGGAAGACAAAGAAAATATCAGATGAGACGGTGAAGCGTGTGCAGGCACTTTTGGAGGAGCGGCGTTATATTCCCAGCATGGCGGGGATATTGCTTGCTCAAAATGATTCCCGCATCATTGGTGTGGTGGTGAACGACCATGAGAAATATGAGGGAAAGGTTCTGGAGGACGCTTTTGTGTCCGCCTCACTGAATGCGCTTCTCTTTGAACTGGAGAGGGCAGGTTATTTTATGATGGTTAAAGCGACAAAGGACTGGGGGGAAGTGGTACGGTTTGCCTCCATGTGGAATATGGACGGTATGGTGCTTTTGGGATTTTGTGACAGTGATTACAAAAAGCTGCGCGAAAAAATGCATATACCTTTCGTGGTCTACGACGGATTTATTGAGGAGAACAGGACAATCTGTAATTTGACAATTGACAATTATGACGGCGGCCGGCAGGTGGGGGCGTATCTGCGGAGAATGGGTCATAGGCGGGCAATGCTCATTTCTGACAATGATATCTGTGTGGATCAGGAGCGGATGGCTGGTTTTAGAGAAGGATTCCTGGATGGACAGACGGACTTTCTGGAAGTACCCATGAACAGGGAAGGGCGGTATCGCTGCTATAAGGAGAACTGGGAGAGAATACAAATGTGCACGGCGGCGTTTGCAGTATCAGATGTCTACGCAGCGGAATTTATGCATTTTTTACAGGAACATGGCATTTCGGTGCCTGAGAAGATATCTGTGGTCGGATTTGATGATAATGCGCTCTGTGAGACATGCTTTCCCCGTCTCACTACGGTAGGGCAGGATGCAGGGGAACGCGCCAGGATGGCGGTATATGCGCTGAAGAGGCTGAGGGAAGATGAGGGAGATGTATTTGAGGAAATTCTCCCGGTACAGCTTATTGTCCGGGACAGTGTGAGGAGGATTACAGATGAAAAAGAAAGACAGGAATGAAAATCAATCGTTTCAGGCGGACTTGATTGGCATAGCACTGCCGGTTACTTTGCAGTCTCTGCTGCAGTCATCTTTCGGGGTGATAGATCAGGTCATGATTGGGCAGCTCGGAAGCGAAAGTATTGCCGGAATCGGATTGGGCGGGAAATTTGCTTCGGTTTATACGGTGGTGCTGGGAGCCGTGGCAGCCGCAGCGGGTATTATGATTGCGCAGTATGTGGGGGCAAAGGATGAGAGAGGGGTGAGAAGAGGCTTTTATTTGAATTTATTTCTGGGAGTTGTGCTGGCAGGCGTCTTTTTGGCATTGTGCAGTTTCCTCCCGGATAGGATCATGGCATTATATACGGAGGATGTTACGGTGAGAAGCCAAGCGGCAATGTATCTGCAGATTTATGGAATTTCCTTTGTGTTGATAGCAATGTCTACCATAATGTCAGTGTTATTGCGGTGTGTTGGGAAAGCGACACTGCCACTTGTGGCAAGCTTTTGTTCCGTGCTTTTGAATACGGGTTTAAACTATGTTCTTATATTCGGGAAATGTGGTGTCCCGGCTATGGGCGTGCGTGGAGCGGCGCTTGCCAGTGTCATCGCGCAGGCGGCAGCCTTCGGCGTAACGGCCGTGTATTTTTGCAGAATAGCCGGTTCTTTTTGGGGTGGGGAGAAGTTCTCTGTGGATATTCGCCTGACAAAAGAAGAATGGAAACAATATCTGGGAATCCTCGGGCCGATTTTAATTTGTGAATTTATGTGGAGTTTGGGAGAAAATGTGTATGCTGTGATCTATGGACATCTGGGGACTAAGCCCTGTGCGGCGATGACTATGACAGGGCCGATACAGGGGCTTATGATCGGACTTTTGAGCGGGGTATCTCAGGCGGCAGGTATTATGATTGGCAGGCATCTGGGCAGAGAGGCTTACGAGGAAGCTTACAGGGATTCTAAGAAACTGATGGAATGTGGTGCGGCTGGTTCGGTGGTGCTGTCTTTTATGTTGCTCTGGATGGGAAAAATTTATGTTTCCATATATCAAGTGGAGCCGCAGGTACAGGAGACAGCCTATTGGATATTGGCAGCTTTCGCCATAATCTCTCCCATTAAGGTACAGAATATGATTCTGGGAGGCGGAATCATCAGGAGCGGCGGTATGACGCGCTATGTGATGTGGATTGATATGATTGGTACATGGATATTTGGCGTTCCATTGGGTCTGCTTTCTGCTTTCGTGTGGAATCTACCGATCCCTCAAGTGTATTTTATTCTCTCCTTGGAGGAGATAATTCGTTTTCTGATTTCCCTCGTCATTTTTCGCAAAAAGAGCTGGATGCGGCGGCTGCAGCTATCTAAACATTCATGCTGATTATGCCGATATATAGTATAACATTCGGGAAGAAAACAGGTTTGCCGAGCGATGGGTTTTAGTTTGGGAAATGTTAACGAGTCTAATACGGTAAACGGATTTACCGGGGCGACAGCATCATGGAGGATATCAGTATGGGCATGGAAGTGGGAATGACGACTGCTGATCCGTATAAAAAGATGACGAAGCAGGAGATTAAAAATGAGTGTGCCGGTGCCGCGGCGAGGTCGATGGCGAAGGCGATCCAGGTTCAGAAGAACAAATCAAAGAAGAAGAAAAAGCTGAACTATAATTACAAAAAGATCTCAAAGCAGATTACGATGAACAATACTCCTACGGGGGCCCGCCGGGTGATTACAAAAGCCCGTGAGGAAGTAGTTTCGCTTCTCAGAAAACAGATGAGCGGCAAGTACGATGAGACGGATCTTCGGCATGCGATTATTCATGCCAGAAAGATGGAGCGCATTGCACGGAGGAAAAAGAAGCATCTTGAGGAGGAAGAGAAGGCTCAGGCCACTGGGAAGGGACTTGTCGAGGAAGGCGGGGGCAGCGGTGAAGATGAGCAGATGAAAAAGCTTGAGGAATCTATGGAAAATCTAAACGGCGACGAGCTCGAGAGGATGGAGGAGCTTTTGGAAGAGTACGAGAAGCTCATGCAGGAGATGGAGGAGACCGGCGGCGTCAATGATATCATGAAAGAGTATATGGGGGTATCAGAGCAGGAGATGACGCCTGAGGAGGTGGATAATCTTCGTAAGAAGCACCGCGCTGACGAGATGAAAGATATTGTGGAAGCGGATATGAAATATTTGAAGGCGCTTTTCAATAAGCTGGAGAGAGAAAAACAGGAAGGAATACAGCAAGTATTCGGCCAGGACACCAATTCGGCAGTGTCTCTGGAAATTCAGGGAGTGGACATCCCGGTGCCTGCTGAAGTTGGACAGTCGGGTGCGGAACTTGTAGGCGCCAGTATGGATGCGATGGCGTAGAGAGAGGAGATAAAGGGAGCCTTTGCTATGAGGAAGATAGCACGGGCTCTTTACTTGAGAAGGGAAGAAGTATGACGGATTTGAGGCAGAGCGGAAAAAAGCAGGGGCTGACAGCGGCTGTATTGAAGAACACTGCGTATGTGACTATGCTTATTGATCATATTTTTGCGGTCGTGTTCTTTAACTATATGAGACTTCATACGGTAAACGGGGCATGGGATCCGCAGCTGGAGCGGATATACCGTGCAGGACGAGCCGTAGGGCGGATTTCTTTTGTGCTTTTTGCATTTTTAATTGTGGAGGGTTTTGTCTATACAAGAAGCAGAGGGAAGTATGTGTTTCGCCTCTTTATCTTTGCGCTGCTCTCGGAAATTCCATTTGATTTGGCTTTTTCAGGAGAGCTGGCAGATTGGAGCAGCCAAAATGTATACTGGACTCTTCTGTTGGGAATTGTGGTGCTTGTCCTGTGGGAACATCTGGGAGAGTATGTAGAAGGGATATGCTGGATTGGCCGCATTTTGGTGCTGGCAGCAGGGTGTACAGCCGCCTATTTTGGGGCGGTAGATTATCGCTTCATGGGGATTTTATTGATTTTCAGTTTTTACGCGACCAGAGAAAAAGGCGAGGCTTTGCAGGCTTTCACAGTGGGATGCGTTCTGTTTTTTGGCACTTGGGGGGTGAATTGTATACGCTATGCGGAGAGGTATGGCATAGCGTACCTGTTTCGCTTTTCGCTGCGGGAGATGTATGGGCTTTTGGCCTTTATCCTGATTTTTCTTTACAGCGGGAGAAAAGGGCGGCAGCTTCCGAAGCTCTTTTATTATTTCTTTTACCCAGTGCATTTGCTAGCGCTGTATGGGATCGCGAGTGCAATGAAAATTATGTAAACCATCTACCAGAAGCGCCGCAAGGCAGAATGAGTCCGGTCGCTGAGACGGGAAGTCCGATTTCGGAGGATTCCACATGTCCGCCCAAATTCGGCACAAGGGCAGTGTGTATCATATAAGTGAGTACGGCAGGCTGCAGACCTGTTGTGTAGGAATTGACCAGGAAAAACAAGGCGTTTTTGGACAAAAGCTTTGCAGCGAGTGTGATCAGGGGAAAGACGTTCTCTTCAATCTTCCAAATCTCGCCTTTGGGGCCGCGCCCGTAGGAGGGAGGGTCCATGATGATGCCGTCATAGGTGCTGCCCCGACGAATCTCACGCTCTACAAATTTTACGCAGTCGTCCACTAGCCAGCGGATCGGTGCATCCGAGAGATTTGAGGCGGCAGCGTTCTCCTTAGCCCAGGTTACCATGCCTTTGGAGGCGTCCACATGGGTCACGGCTGCGCCGGCTTTGGCGGCAGCAAGTGAAGCCCCGCCTGTGTAGGCGAAGAGATTCAAAACTTTAATCGGTCTGTTTGGAGATTTCCTTTTTACCTCTCCTATTATGGAAGAGATCCAATCCCAGTTTACCGCCTGTTCCGGGAAAAGTCCGGTGTGCTTGAAGCTGAAAGGCTTCAGGCGGAAAGTGAGTTCCTGATAGTGAATACTCCATTCCTGGGGCAGATCAAAAAACTCCCACTCGCCGCCGCCCTTTGTGCTTCGATGGTAGTGGCCGTTTTTTTGATTCCAGCGCGGGTCTATTTTTTTTGTGTCCCAGATGACCTGGGGATCCGGCCGCACCAGAATATATTTCCCCCATCGCTCCAGCTTCTCTCCTTTCGAACAGTCTATCACTTCATAGTCTTTCCAATTGTCTGCGATCCACATGAGATGTCCTTTCCTGATTCCGTTTGTACTGATATACTGAATAACAATGTCAGCATATCATATCTTCCTATTGAAATCTACAGGAACGTGATTTCCAGTTGTCAGGGCTTGGAAGGAGGACTATACTGAAAATATACATGATACATACGTGAAATAAAGGATGTGACTGGTTATGCTGTCGTTTTTGGAGGAAGAGGGTGTTAGTGCCGCATTGCTTGATAAGGTGGCGCGGTTTCGAGAAAAATACCCGTCCCAATTGCCGGATCTGGTACCGAATCCGGGATTCTGCTATTATGGGAGGGAAGTGTGGGAGTATGCATTGACGACTCTGCTGTGCGGAAAAAATTTGCTGCTTACCGGTGGAAAAGCCACCGGAAAGAATGTGCTCGCGGAGAATCTTGCAATGGTCTTCGGGCGTCCTGCATGGAATGTGTCTTTTCATGTGAACATTGACGCCGCGGGTCTGGTGGGTATGGATACTTTTGCGGATAACCGAGTACAGTTCCGGCCGGGGCCTGTCTACCAGTGCGCTGTACATGGAGGTTTCGGTATCTTGGATGAGATTAATATGGCAAAAAACGAGGCACTGGCTGTACTCCATTCTGCCCTGGACTTCAGACATGTGTTGGACGTGCCTGGGTATGAGAGTATTCCCATGGCTCCCTGTACTCGGTTTATAGCCACAATGAATTATGGCTATAACGGGACGAGAGAGTTGAACGAGGCTCTGCTCTCCCGCTTTGTTGTGATCCGGATGCCGGTTGTCAGCCCGGAGAACTTGGAAAGGCTGATTATGCAGCATTATCCTGCCCTGCGCAAAAAATACCGCAGACAGTTTGGCCAGTTATTTTTTGACCTGCAGAAAAAATGTGAGGGCGGTGAAATTTCCACAAAAGCGTTGGATCTGAGGGGATTGTTGGATGCTCTTGATTTGATGGCAGAGGGTGTTCCAGCAGGTCCAGCTCTTGACATGGGCATTACCAATAAGACTTTTGACGAATATGAGCAGAGTTTGATTCGGGACGTGACTGCGGCGCGTATTTCCGGAAAGCTTACCCGGAAGGAGTTGTTTGACCAATGAACGCGCATTATTCAGGCAGCCAGCGAAGGGCGCTGAATCAGATTTGGAATGGGGCGGGCAAATACGGCTTTGAGCCCCTGTTTTTATCCCTTGACTCTCAAGGAAATCCAAATTTCTATCTGAATATTATCGTGGGCTGTGTCTGCAAGTGGTATGGCGAGGAGGAGCCGGCGAGGATTTTTGACGCCTGGTCGGGTGACCGCCGCCATGCACTTTTGGATGATTTGGCCTGGCTTTTTCTGGAGAGCACCGTGTTTTTGAGGGAGCTTTCAGAAAGGCCGGTTTTAGAGGAACTGCGAAAAGAATATGCCCGCGGTTTCTTTGCTAAGGAGCAGACATTGTCTCGACAGGAATGGATGGCGAAAAATCAGCTCAGTTACACGATGCAGACGGCAAGGTGGAAGGCTGTGCTCGGGAAAAAACCGCCTTTTATGACGCCTTATGAGAAAGAATTGGCCAGTGCGCTTGCCCCCGGGAGCTTGAAACAGGAGGAACTGTTTCAGGCTGTTATGGATGTTTTCGCCCGCTTTCATCTGTTCAACGGCAAAGGACGCACGCCATATGCCCTGCGCTTTCATCTTACGGGCAGATGGGCTCAAATGGCGGGCCGGCTGGCACAGAAGGAAATTACTCACACGGATGTGGTGTCAGCGGGGAGGGGGACAGGCGCGGGGGAAGGGGAAGGCAGTGCATTTTCTCTGCGCGCAGCAAAGATCCTGCTGAAAGAGGACGCCGATGCCGACCGTCTTTATATTGAGAGCTGTTTCGGGCCGCCGCTGATTTCGGCAAGGGAACTGCTCATGGCGGAGCAAAAGCTTTGCACGGGGGTGCATAGGGGATGTCATCTCTGGTATACTGCTGGTGTTCCGAGGCCTGAGAAAACGGCTGGCGGCGAGGCTGGGCGGCTGGCTGAACAGGCGCTGCTGCAGGCGGAGCGAAACCGCTTGGCTTTTGCGGCGGACAATGCACTTTATCAAAACGCTGTCAGACGGCTCACGGAGCAGATACAAAACGAGCTTTTGGTCTACGCGCAGCCGGAGGAAGAGAGAGCCGTAAGCGGAAAGTTAGACAGCGCTCGAGCCTGGAGAGCGGCAGTATTGTCTGATGCCCGGGTTTTTGAAAGGAAGGAAAATGTTTCCTGGCCGGGTTTTTCAGTGGAGTTGTTGTTAGACGCTTCGACCTCCCGTATGCACTGTCAGGAGACTGTTGCCGCGCAGGCATATATTCTGGCGGAAAGTCTTTTTCGGTGCGGTGTTCCTGTACGTGTATCGAGTTTTTGCAGTCTGCGCGGGTATACCATTCTGCGGGTGCTCAAGGGATTTCAGGGAAAAAGCAGGGATGTTTTTCGTTACTTTGCCTCGGGATGGAATCGGGACGGACTGGCACTTCGCGCTGCGGGAGAACTGTTATTCTCCACGCCGGAGGAGAAACGTCTTCTTCTGCTCCTTACGGATGCAGGGCCGAATGACAGTCACCGTATTCCGCCGGGGGAAAAGTATCCCTTCGGGCACGACTACGCCGATGCTCCGGCTGTGGAGGATACGGCCAGAGAGGTGAGAAATCTGCAAAGGCAGGGAATACGGGTGGGGGCAGTCTTTATGGGTCCAGGTATGTATGTGCCTGCGGCGAAGATAATTTACGGAAAAAATCTGGCGCGCATCCGCACCATGGATCAGCTTGCCGAGGCAGCAGGGAGGCTGATCAGCGAAGAAATCCGCGCTTTGGGATAAGGGTCGACTGCAGGTGGATAAAAGAAAAAAGTTATTTGCTTCCTGTATGATATCTAGTATAATGAGAGAGGAGTTTTGTGGATGCCCGGCATGAATAAGTTGCGAAAATAACGGAACCGTTTTGTGAAATAGCATATGTCGATAACTTATGAGTGTTCATGGCTGAATTTGATTGAATTTTAGAATGTGAGGACTGGTATATGAAGGAAGGGTACATCAAGAAAGTAGTGTGTTTTGGGGATTCCAATACCTATGGCTATAATGCAGAGACGAATGATCGTTTTACGGAGGAAGAAAGGTGGACTTGTCTTTTGGCGAAACATCTGGGTGAGGGCTATCATGTAGCGGAGGAAGGACTGGAAGGGAGAACGGCATGTCTGGAGGATCCGTTGTTTGAGGGCTTGTGTGGTTTTCGATATTTATATCCTTGTCTTATGACTCATAAGCCGGTGGATTTATTGCTGATTATGCTGGGAACCAATGATGTGAAACAGCGTTTTTCCTGTACGCCTGAGAATGTCGCCAAAGGTATGGAGAGACTGGTACAGAAAGCCATAGATTCCAAGGCGGCCTTCAGAGACGGTATGCCTAATATTTTGTTGATTACACCGCCTGCGATTGAATCGGGTTATAGAGATACAGATGTCTGTGGAGAAATGGGAGATGGCTGTGATGAGAAGAGCCGTGCGCTTGCTCCCCTATATGAGCAGGTGGCAAAGAATCTGGGGTGTCACTATTTAGATGCAGGACAGATTTCGGGGGTGGAGATGAATCCCTATGACTTTATGCATTTGAGCCTGCAGGCACACAATGTATTTGCAAAGTTTCTAGCACAGGAGATTCCGAAACTGCTTAGCAAAAACGGATGATTGATGTTTGAAAAATTATGAACCATACAAAAAGTAACCGATCCGGTTTGCGGAAAGGTTACTTTTTTAGGGAACGAAAGTCTTATGTGGTCAAGAGATACCGGCCTGCGCCGCTAAATAATTGGCGCCATAAATACCGGCAGAATTGCCGAGTGCAGCAGCGATAATATGTACGTGGGCAAAGCTTGGCATGATAAACCGGCTTTTTTTCTCTTCGATCTTTTGCAGGATCAAAGGCTGTGCCATGATGCCGCCTCCGAGAATGATGCAGGAGGGATTATAAATGTGTGTCAGCGTCGCGAGTCCAAGCATGATTTCATCCACCCATTTGTCGATAATGCGTATGACAGTATCGTCGTCAAGCGCGTCAAATATTTTTCTGCCTGTATCAAGTTCTGGGCGGTATGGTTTAAGCATCTGTAACAGCCCGGTAGTGGAGGCGTATTTTTCATAGCATCCGTCAAAGTAATCACCGCCCGAAAGCCGCGCATTGCTGTGAGTGATGATGGCGCCGAACTCACTGGCACAATAGCTGGAACCATGAAAAACTTTCTTGTCATTGATAACAGCACCGCCTACTCCGGTTCCATAGGTAAGCATCAGGAATTGACTGTAATCTCGGCCTGCGCCATAAACGGCTTCTCCCAGGGCCGCCGCATTTACATCGTTTTCCACAGCTACAGGAACGTGAAACAGCTCCTCTAATGTTTTTTTGTATTGGGTGCCGGTATAACCGGGAATATTCTGATTGGCATAAATAATGTACCCGTCTTTGGCGTGAACCTGTCCGGCAGTGCTGATGCCGATGGCATCATAATCAGAGTGGGCCTGGATCAGGGAAATAACAGTTTCCAATATGTATGTGCCGCCTTTTTCGGCATGTGTGGGAACTTCCTTTGTATCGGTCAGGCTGTTGTCCTGGCAGACACCATATTTAATGGAAGTGCCTCCGATATCGAATACAAGATTTTTCATACGTTCGTTATCCTTTCAGATTCCGGC
Organism: Lachnospiraceae bacterium UBA7060; assembly: GCA_002493835.1. GTDB lineage: Bacteria > Bacillota > Clostridia > Lachnospirales > Lachnospiraceae > UBA3282. The sequence continues at coordinate 37,888 of DLAA01000170.1, forward strand.
TTCTGTCAAAGCTCTATTTGGAAAGCTTTTTACAGGGCCGGAAGCGGGTTTAGGGGAACCTTGCTGCGTTCTAATCATTATTCATACGAACCTTACAGACTGCTTTTTTTAAGAACAGGTCATCCCCTGCAGCAATGTTTGGCTTGTGGGGTTCCCCTGCCATGCAGATGATGAAGTTTTCCGTTCCGATCAGGCAGCTTCCCAAATCGGCCGTCACGGCATTGCCCACATCGCTCTCTTCGTTATAGTTGATATATTCTGCGTTCGCACTGTCTCCGGTATCCACCCGCTCAATCCCGGCAAGATCCATTTGAATATCCATATAATTTTTGTGAAATTCATACTGTCTTTCCTCGACCGGGGCGGCAGAAGTTTCCATGATATTGATAAAGACATTGTCCATGTCAATCACTGTCTTGCCAAGCGGCAGTTTGTTCAAATCATGGGAAACGATAAAATCAATGGCGGTATCTAGGTTTTTGTTCATACCTTTATATAGTGTAAGATTTGATAATTTGTCATAAATCATAGCAGTCTCCATTCCTCATTCTATTTAATGCCGTTATAAAAACGCTGGGCTATTTCCAAAGGCCTGGTGATTGCGCCGCCTACGACTACCGCGTGTACACCGAGTGCAAGCATTTTTTTAGCTTGTTCAGGAGTATGGATTTTGCCTTCGGCAATGACAGGGATGGAGAGGGCGGATACTAGTTTCTCTACCAGTTCAAAATCAGGGCCGTCTGTCTTGGGCGAGTAGTCTGTATAGCCGCTTAAAGTAGTGCCTACAAGCTGGACACCGCACTTGGCAGCATTTACGCCTTCTTCAACGGTGGAAATATCCGCCATCAGCACAATATCAGGATATTTTTCTTTGATCTGTGCGATGAATTCATTGATAGTGGTACCGTCTCCGCGCGTCCTCATGGTGCAGTCTAAAGCTACGATGTCCGCGTCGGCCTGGACCAGCTCATCTATTTCTTTCATGGTTGGCGTGATATAGGAAGCGTAGCCTTCCACCACGCGTTTGACCAGGCCGATAACAGGAAGGCCGGTGGTTTCTTTAATTGCTATGACGTCCCGAATGCTGCTGGTACGGATGCATTTGCTGCCTGCTTGTTTGGCAGCGTTTGCAAAAAAGGGCATGATGGACATTTCTTCACAATACATGGGTTCATCCGGCAGGGCTTGGCAGGATACAATAATAGAACCTTTCGTGGCAGCCAGTATTTCTGTTAATGTTGTTCTCATAATTCCCTCCATTCTTTCGATCTTCGTCGAATAAGATTCACTCGATACGTCACTTGCATAAAATTATAGATACCAATCCTGCGCTGTTGGCTTGTTTCACAGAAGCCAAAAATGTGAAACATTGAAGAAAGAATTGCGAAGCAATTCTTTGTCGCAGGATGCTGATCCTGCGACTATTATATCATGAAAAAAATTTCCAATCAATAGATATGAAAAAAATATCCATAATAGATTTAAAAATGAAAATAATTTTGAATTGTATTGACAAAACAGAAGATTAACGGTACAATTTAAATACGCAATCGTTAACGATTATTGCACACATGAAAGGAGAGGAATATGAAAAAGTTATTAGCAATGCTCCTGATCGGAGCCATGACCATTTCTACAGTGGCATGCGGCGGTTCTGACGCGCCAGCGGCTGAAGAAACACCTGCAGAAACCGGAGCAGCACAGGAGGCTCCCGCAGAGACAGCAGAAGAGGAAGCGCCGGCAGCAGAAGAGGCTGCCACAGAAACAGAGGCAGGAGGCGATGCGGCTTCTGCTATTACCCTTTGGACTTATCCGATTGGAAAATGGGGAGATGAGGCTACGGTAAAAGGCCTCACTGATGCTTTTACAGCGCAGACAGGTATCGCTGTAAACGTGGAGTTCTTGGCTTATGCTGACGGTGATGATAAGGTAAACACCGCGATCACAGCGGGGCAGGCACCTGATGTGATTATGGAAGGCCCTGAGCGTCTGGTTGCAAACTGGGGAGCAAACGGATACATGGTTGATCTGTCCGATATGCTGGATGATACCGATAAGTCGGAAATTCAGGCAGCGCCGCTTACAGCATGTACGGCACCGGGCGGAGAAATATATGAATATCCTCTTGTTATGACGGCGCACTGTATGGCAGTTAATCTGGACGCTTTCAAAGAGGCGGGAGCGGACCAGTATCTGGATTTAGAGACGCATACATGGACGACTGACGACTTTATCAAGGCTGTGGAAGCTCTCTATGCACATTACAATGACACAGTGGCGGCGGTTTACTGTGCAGGACAGGGCGGCGACCAGGGAACTCGTGCGCTGGTGAACAATCTGTACGGCGGTTCGTACACAGACGCGGATCATACCGCTTATACGTGGAATTCCCCTGAAAATGTGAAGGCTCTGGAGCAGTTAAAGAGTATGGACGGCATTGCTTTTGACGCTTCTTTAGCCGGCGGCGATGAGATCGTTAAGTTTTATCAGGGCATTTTAAAGATGGCTTTCTGCTGGAATATTGCGCAGCAGTTAGATCCTAACAGTGCGGGAACAGGTTCAGGCCTTACCGTTACAGGGCAGGAGATCGAATTCATGAGTTTCCCGTCGCAGACAGGAGAGTCTCAGCTTCAGGGCGGTATTTGGGGATTTGGTATCTTTGATAATGGCGATGCTGCCCGCATTGAGGCATCTAAGCAGTTTATCAAGTATATGGCTGATTCCGCAGCTACCGTAGATGCGGTGAAAGCAGCGAATTACTTTGCAGTTCGCTCCACAGCAGAGGGAACAGATTTGACCGGAATCTGGGCTGACAATGAAATTATGAATGAGTATCAGGTTCTGATGCCTCAGCTGGGCGACTATTATCAGGTTACTCCGGGCTGGGCAGGACAGCGTACCGCATGGTGGACGATGCTTCAGCAGATTGGATCCGGCATGGATGTAACGGAAGCACTCACACAATATGAAGGCGAAGCTAACGCAGCGGCGGCCGAATGATCAGATGACACATTGGTCCGAACAAAATAGTTCGATCAGGGCGCCCCTTCCACCGGGAGTGGGAGGGGCGCTTTAAATGCACACGGACATCCAAATGAAAAGATGCCTGGTGAGTATAATCTTATATTAAAATAATGGGAAAGGGGGCGGATTTTCGTGAGCAAACAGGTTTCGCAGAAAAGAAGCCGCGCATTACAGCGCAGAGAAGATATCGCCGGTTATAGTTTTATGCTGCCCAGTCTGCTTTTCTTTGTAGGCTTCGTCGTGATTCCGATGGTTATCTGTATATGGCTGAGTCTGACGAATTCTAACATGCATACAAAAGGCGGAGGCGATTTTATTGGTTTAATGAATTTTATCAACCTGGCAAAGGATAAGGTATTTCTGGATGCGTTGAAAAATACGTTTGTGATTGTATTTGTAAGTGTACCTACTGTGACGGCATTCTCCCTGTGGGTAGCTTCCGCGATCTATAAACTGAAAATGCCGGTTCTTTCAGCATTTCGGTGTATTTTCTACTTGCCGGTTGTTACCGGTTCCGTAGCAGTGACGGTAGTCTGGAAGTGGATCTTTGATAATTACACGGGTATCTTGAACTCTGTATTGAAGGCTACAGGTACCATCGACTCCAACATTAACTGGCTGGGGGATGAGAAATATGCGCTCTGGTGTATCATACTGATCCTGTTTACCACATCGGTAGGCCAGCCTATTGTACTGTATGTGTCAGCGCTTGGCAATGTAGATGCATCCCTGGTGGAGGCGGCTGAGGTAGATGGGGCTACCGACCTGCAGGCTTTCTGGAAGATCAAATGGCCGCAGATTATGCCGACCACTTTATACATATTGGTCATTACCACGATCAACTCCTTCCAGTGTTTTGCGCTGATTCAGTTGTTGACGCAGGGCGGTTCGGGAACACAGACGGTGATGTATTATATCTATTATACGGCCTTTAAGCTTACCGAGCAGTCAGGACATTTCGGTTATGCCAATGCGATGGGTGTTATTTTGGCTATTTTCATTGGTATTTTATCAGCAGTCCAGATGCGGCTGGCAAAAGAGAAGTAGAGGAGGAGAAGCGATGGAAAATAAAACAGGAAACAGTAAAGTCTATAAGATTATTTCGCTGGTTGTGCTGGTGATCTTAGCGGTCCTTTTCTTATTCCCCCTCTACTGGATCGTTACCGGTGCATTTAAACCTGCGGCAGATATCTACGCGCAGAAGCCTGTCTGGTGGCCAAGCGAATGGGTAACTACGAATTTTGGAAACTTAATGAATAAGCGTACGGCGCCTTTGTGGGAGATAAGGCTGCCCTTCAGCAGGCTGTTTGCGGAAGGCGGTGAAAGCATCGTACTTTCCACGGGTCCTTCTGTTCCGGCGGTTTTCAGGTGGCTGTTGAATACGATTTTTATGGCGGTAGCGGCAATGTTTCTCACCTGCTTTACCGCTGCGATGGCGGGTTATGCGCTGGCCAAGAAGCGCTTCCGCGGACGCAGTATTCTATTTGGCCTGATTATTTGTGCAATGGCGCTGCCTAAACAGGTAGTATTGATTCCCCTGTTGAAAGAAATGTCGGCTATCGGTTTGTATAACACCATTTGGGCGATCATATTTCCAACGGTGGGGTGGCCTTTCGGTGTATTTTTGATGAAACAGTTTTCCGAAAGCATACCGGGAGAGATTTTGGAAGCTGCACGTATTGACGGAGCGGGAGAATGGAATACTTTTGCGACGATTGTTTTCCCGATGGTAAAGCCCGGCATAGGTGCATTGGCAATCTTTACATTTATTAATTCATGGAATGACTACTTCATGCAGCTCGTAATGGTGAGCAGCAATACAAATTATACGATTTCTCTGGGAATTGCTACCTTGCAGGCAGAGACCACTGTGGATATGGGGATGCTGATGGCAGGTGCAGCTTTGGCATCTGTTCCTATCATTATCGTATTCTTGATTTTCCAGAAGTATTTTACGCAGGGTATTACGATGGGAGCGGTGAAAGGCTGACAGAAGCAAAAGGAATTGCGGCTGTGGAAGCAGGTAGTTTCAGAGGCTCGATATAGGGAAAGGATGATTTAAAAATGGATATGAAAAAATATCAGGGAATTTTCCCGGCGCTGTATGCGTGTTATGATGAAGATGGAAAGGTTTCACCTGACAGGGTGAAGGCGCTTACGAAGTATTTGATGGATAAAGGGGTGCAGGGTCTTTATGTGGGCGGTTCTTCCGGAGAATGTATCTACCAGAGCAAAGAGGACAGAAAGAAAACCCTGGAGGCCGTGATGGAGGCAGCGGAAGGGAAATTGGTAGTCATTGCCCATGTCGCTTGTAACAATACGGAGGACAGTCAGGAACTTTCCGCCCATGCGGAAAGTCTTGGGGTAGATGCGATTGCATCGATACCGCCGATTTATTTTCATCTGCCGGAACATGCCATTGCAAAGTATTGGAATGATATTTCTGCTGCAGCGCCGAATACAGATTTCATTATTTATAATATACCGCAGCTGGCGGGCACATCCCTGACGCTTAGTCTGCTGCGGGAGATGAAAAAGAATCCGAGAGTGATCGGTGTGAAGAATTCCTCTATGCCGGTACAGGATATTCAGCTTTTCAGAGACGAGGGTGTTATCGTATTTAACGGGCCTGACGAACAGCTGATTTCCGGATTGGCTATGGGGGCTGTCGGTGGTATCGGCGGCACCTACGGAGCAATGCCGGAATTGTATCTGAAGATTTTTGAACTTTTTTCACAGGGAAAGATGGAGGCTGCAAGAGAAGTCCAGAATGCGGCGTGCCGGATTATATATAAGATGTGTTCTACCCATGGCAATATGTATGCGGTGATTAAGGAAATTATCCGTCTGCAGGGCGGACCTGATGTGGGCGGCGTAAAAGCACCGTTAGCGGATCTGATAGAAGCTGACCGGATCATTTGTAAAGAGTGTGAAGAGATGATTGCGGAAGCAATTCAGAAATACTGTTAAGGGAAATAGCATGGGTGACCATGCTATTTTTTCTATAGGAAATTGGGACAGAAAGGGATACAAATTTTGAATACGACTAACTTACTGCAGGATATTCAATTAAATTACAATCAGTTTACCAAAACAGAGAAGAAAATAGCTGATTTTGTAATTGGAAATGTGAACAGTGTTTTGTTTATGTCCATTACGGATTTGGCGGAGGCCAGCGGCGTGGCTGACGCAAGCGTGTATAGATTTTGCAGAAGTGTGGGCGCAAAAGGATACCAGGATTTTAAGATGAAACTGTCTTTCAGTGTATCGCCGGATGAAATGTCTATGACGGAAACAGAAAATTTCAAGATAGATTCCCTGGATTATACTTTGGACAAGATACTGCAGAATCATATCAGTGTGTTAAAGGAAACCAGAATGTTAATCAGGCAGGAGGCACTTAGAAAAACGCTGCGAATGATGGAAGAGGCAAAAAATATATATTTTTTTGGTATTGGGGATTCTCTGCTGACTGCCAAAGAAGCCAGAAATAAATTTTTGAGAATTTGTAATAAAGTAAATACGATTGATGATCCTCACATGCAGGCAATGACAGCTTCCATGGCGGGGGCTGATGATTTAATCTTTATCATTTCCTATTCGGGGGCAACCAAGGATAATGTATATGTGGCGGAGATAGCAAAAAAGGCGGGGGCGAAGGTGGTAGGCATAACCCACTTTATCAAATCCCCTCTTACAAACTATACAGACGTTCTTCTGGTATGCGGATCCAATGAAGGACCGCTGGATGGGGGCGCTATGGGAACAAAGCTGAGTCAGCTTTATGTGATTGACGTGCTGTTTCAGGAGTATTATGCCCGCAACAAACAGGAATCTATGGAAAATAATAAGAAGACATCGAGAGCTGTGGTAGACAAGCTGTATTGAGGACAGCCGGTCAGCGAAGAAACCCGCGCTTGGGGTTAAGTTGTAGTTTTTTGCGGTAAAAGAGTTGTATTTTGGATAAAGTGGCGTATAATGTATTTATAAATAAGAATTTGGCTGTGCAGAATACACAAAAGCCAATGTGGAAAGAGGGGGTAGTTTTATGATAAGCTTTTTGATTTGCCTGGCGATTCTCATTGCTGGCTACTTTGTCTACGGCAAAGTGGTTGACAGCACTTTTGGTCCGGATGACCGGGAGACGCCTGCCGTCCGTATTGATGATGGTGTCGATTATGTGGTGATGCCGCAGTGGAAGCTGTTTCTCGTTCAGCTGTTGAACATTGCTGGTCTTGGTCCGATTTTCGGTGCTTTGTCAGGTTCTCTTTGGGGGCCTAGTGTTTTTTTATGGATCACCTTTGGAACCATTTTCGCCGGCGGTGTTCACGATTATTTCGCCGGCATGCTCTCGGAGCGTAATGACGGCGCGTCCGTCTCTGAGATTACCGGTATCTATCTGGGGGGCGCTATGAAGAACGTGATGCGTGTGTTCAGCGTGGTGCTGCTGATCATGGTAGGTACGGTATTTGCTGTGGGGCCGGCTGGTCTGCTTCAACTGTTGTGCGCCCCTGCGGGCGGCATTCTGTCCAGCAAGATGTTCTGGCTGATCCTGATTCTGATTTACTATTTTATCGCTACATTTGTTTCCGTGGATAAAGTGATCGGCAAGGTTTATCCAATATTCGGAATCTGTCTGATTGTCATGGCCGTTGGTGTGGCTTTCGGCGTAATCACAAATGCAAGTTATGTGATTCCAGAGCTTTGGAGCCATTTCTATAATATGCACCCTTCGGGGACACCGGTTTGGAGTTTCATGTTTATCACGGTTGCCTGCGGCGCAATTTCCGGTTTCCATGCAACCCAGTCTCCGCTGATGGCACGCTGTATGAAGTCTGAGCGTCAGGGTCATATGGTATTCTACGGCGCTATGATTTCTGAAGGTATTATTGCCCTGATTTGGGCGGCTGCTGGCTGCTCCATCTATGAAGGCGCGGAGCTGCTTGCCATGGGCGCAGGCGGTCCTACTGCAGTTTACGATATCTGCCAGAAGACCATGGGTTCCGCCGGGATGGTACTGGCTATGCTGGGTGTTATCGCCTGTCCGATCACTTCCGGCGATACGGCGTTTCGTTCGGCTCGTCTGACTCTGGCGGACTGGCTGAAACTGGATCAGAAATCTTTTGCAAACCGTTTAAAGCTCTGTATTCCTGTGCTGGGCGTGGGCGCGGTACTCGGTATCGGCAACGCACTGGGCAAGATTGATTACAATGTAATTTGGCGTTATTTCAGCTGGAGTAACCAGACACTTGCTATGATTGTTCTGTGGGCGGCGAGCATGTACCTGTTCCAGCAGAAGAAGAACTACTGGATCACCGCTGTACCTGCCACTTTCATGAGTGCGGTGTCTGTTACATACTTTATTTTGGGAGAGGAATGCCTGGGACAGCTTCTCAATAAGCATGAGGTTGTGGACGGGGTGAGAACCCTGACTGCTTACAACAAAGCGCTGGCTTATCCTCTGGGTATTGTCTTTGCAGCGGTATTGTTATTTATCTTTATCCGCGCGACGAAGAAACAGTCCGCAAGGATGTAGGAGAAAATGCCATGATATGGAAACCTGTGAAATTGGGGCGGGAGGCCCTGGAACGGGAAGAAATGTTGAGGGACCGAAAGAGCTGCAGGCGTTTCGGTCCCTGTGGCGTAGGAGAGAAAGCTCTCTATCTCTCCAGTTTTTATATCCATTGCCACTATTATCTTCCTTATAAAGGAATCCTCCGCGTCTACAAACGTGTTGCTATGAGTAAAGGCGGCTTTTCCCATAGAGGTGTTTTTGCTTCCATCCCTTATTTGGTGGTGGTATATGATAATGGAGTGGAGAAACAATGTACCTATAAAATAGAAGACCAGGTGGATCAGTTTCTTTCTTATTTGAAAGAGAAGCGGCCGGAGATTAAGCAGATGAGCCCGCAGGGAGAAATCCGAGCGGCAGAGAGGGAGCAGAGACGGAAGAAAAAGCCGAAGCCGAAATTGACGCAGGAAGCCGAAAGTCTTTTGGATACGCTGAGAGGGGCGGAAGCAGTATTGGAGGAGTATCCGGAACTGTACCGGGAATTGAGCGGTGCCGCCCGAGAGAAACGTCAGGTACTTCTCAGTGTGGGAGAACGGCGAAATAAGAAATTGAAAAAGAGGGAAGAAGCAGCTATGGCCCGCGCCGATCGGGCGAAAGAGGCGATGGAACACTTTTTGTCCGGCCGGGAAGGTTTCCCAGTTCCGGCCTGCTACGCCCATCCCGTCGTTCTAAGACGGATGGAACGGGTGGTCAAAGAAGGAAGGTCTGTCGACGCTGCGCAGGCGCTGAGTGCGGTCAAAGATGATCTGAGAGCGCTCAATTCCAGCGTTGAGGTGAGCCGGGAAGAATACGATGAGGTGGTGGCTGTGAAGGCAATGTTTCTGAACGAAGAGTATCGATGATACTGGTTTTTAAGTTTATGCCATATTTTTTGAAAAAATACTTGCAATTCCCAAAAACTTCATATATACTTGTTAGTGCTGTGGCATGATAGCTATGAAGCGCGAGGTTGCTGCCTGCGTGGCAGGTTTTCCGTGGAGCGAATGTCAAGTTAGGAAACTGACGACAAGTCACTGTACAAACAAGATGTCCGGTCAGCCGGAAACGACGTGTTAATGTTTTGATGCGAAAGTAATTAGGACACACACGGGAGAGTGTACAGTCACCGCTTGTCGTACTTAAGCTTTAAAAAGTTTAAAAGTTTAAAAGTGCGAAAAGGAGGCGACTTTTTTTATGGCAAGTCAAGTAATGAGAATTACCCTGAAAGCCTATGATCATCAGTTAGTGGATGCATCGGCGAAAAAAATCATTGAAACTGTTAAGAAAAATGGATCTCAGGTGAGCGGACCTGTTCCGCTTCCCACCAAAAAGGAAGTGGTTACAATCCTTCGTGCAGTTCACAAGTACAAGGATTCCAGAGAGCAGTTTGAACAGAGAACTCACAAGAGACTCATCGATATCATCACCCCTACTCCTAAGACAGTGGATGCGCTCCAGAGATTGGAGATGCCTGCGGGTGTCTATATCGATATTAAGATGAAAAACAAATAAAACCCCTACTAGGACGATCCTTTCGATGTAAACTCCTGCACAGACAGGCCGACGCAGATCCTTTTGGGAACAGCGCCGGGTGAAGCAGATTTACAAAGAAGGATCCGCTGTAGAAAACAGGAGGTAAGAAAGAGAATGAAAAAGGCAATCTTGGCAACAAAAATCGGAATGACGCAGATCTTTAATGAAGACGGCACATTGACGCCGGTTACTGTGCTTCAGGCCGGTCCCTGTGCAGTGACACAGATCAAGACGGTCGAGAACGATGGCTATAGTGCAGTGCAGGTTGGCTTCGTGGACAAGAAGGAGAGAATCGTCAATAAAGATAAGAGCGGCAAAAAGGAAGTGATCCATGTTCACGGTGCGAACAAGGCGCAGAAAGGGCACTTCGACAAGGCAGGTGTTTCCTGTAAGAGATTTATCAGAGAGTTTAAGTTAGAGAATGCGGATGAGTACACGCTCGGAAGTGAAATCAAAGCAGATATCTTTGCTGCTGGCGATAGAGTGGACGCGACAGCGATTTCCAAAGGTAAAGGATTCCAGGGCGCTATCAAGAGATATGGCCAGCATAGAGGACCTATGACACACGGTTCCAAATTCCATCGCCATCAGGGTTCCAACGGTGCTTGCTCCTCGCCTAGTAAGGTGTTTAAGGGCAAAGGCATGCCGGGTCACATGGGATGCGTTAAGGTTACGGTACAGAACCTTACAATCGTGAGAGTTGACGCGGAGAAGAATCTCATTCTGGTGAAGGGTGCAGTACCTGGACCCAGAAAAGCCTTAGTCACTATAAGGGAGACAACTAAGGTTGATGCGAAATAGTGGCTGGGCCACAGATGAAAGGAGGACCATTCAGATGGCAAACGTAACTGTTTATAATATGGAAGGAAAAGAAGTCGGAAATATGGATCTGAATGACGCAGTGTTTGGCGTCCCGATCAACGAACACCTTGTACACATGGCTGTTGTTCAGAATCTTGCCAACAAGCGTCAGGGTACGCAGAAGGCAAAGACCCGCGCAGAGGTATCCGGCGGAGGCAGAAAACCCTGGAGACAGAAGGGTACGGGTCATGCAAGACAGGGGTCAACAAGAGCGCCTCAGTGGAAGGGCGGCGGCGTTGTGTTCGCGCCTACACCAAGAGATTACTCCTTCAAGTTAAATAAAAAGGAGAAGAGAGCGGCTCTTAAATCTGTTTTGACCAGCAGGGTACAGGATAATAAGCTGATTGTACTTGAGGAGTTGAAATTTGACGGAATTAAGACCAAGGATTTCAAGAAAGTTATGGATAATTTAAAAGTTGACAAGGCGATGGTGGTGATCGGCGGAAAGGATGAGAATGTAATTCTCTCTGCAAGAAACCTTCCCAAAGTCAACACAGCGGTGGCTGAGAATATTAATGTATATGATATTCTGAAAGGTGATACGCTTGTGCTCACCAAGGATGCCGTAGCTAAGATCGAGGAGGTGTTTGCATAATGGCAGCGATTCAGTATTATGATGTGATTCTTAAACCAGTGATCACGGAGAAGAGTATGGCGGGCATGAGCGAGAAAAAATACACCTTTTTAGTTCATCCGGAAGCAAATAAGACACAGATTAAAGAGGCTGTGGAAAAGATGTTTGAGGGCACGAAAGTGCAGAAGGTCAATACCATGAATCAGGTGGGCAAGACCAAGAGACGCGGTATGGTATATGGAAAGACTGCTAAAACAAAGAAGGCAATTGTGCAGCTTACAGAGGACAGCAAGGATATTGAGATCTTTGCAGGACTATAACAAACCAAAGAGATTTTCTAAGGCGTCTGGAAAACGCCGCCTAAGAAAATCTAAAGCTTTGGTTAAGAGAACCGCAAGCGGTTCTCTGTAGTTTCAAATAGGAGGATCGCGGGCAGTTCTCTGTAGTTTCAAATAGGAGGATCGCGGGCGGTTCTCTGTAGATTCGAATAAGAGAATCTTAAGGGATTTTCCACAATTCCGATTGGAAGAAGATCAAAAGATTCTTCCTGGTTGTGAATAAATAGAGAAAAGGAGATAAGATCATGGGAATTAAGACATATAACCCATATACACCTTCCAGACGTAATATGACTGGCTCTGATTTCAATGAGATTACAAAGAAGACTCCGGAGAAGGCACTTTGTATATCCTTGAAGAAGAATGCAGGCCGCAATAACCAGGGTAAGATTACTGTGAGACACCATGGCGGCGGAAACAGAAGGTTATACAGAAAGATTGATTTTAAGAGAAATAAAGATGGCATCAGCGCAAAGGTGATCGGTATTGAGTATGATCCCAATAGAACGGCAAACATCGCGCTGATCTGCTATGAGGATGGCGAAAAGGCATATATTCTTGCACCGGAAGGCTTAAAGGATGGCATGAAGGTTATGAATGGTCCCACAGCAGAAGTCAGAGTAGGCAATTGCCTGCCTTTATCAGAAATTCCGGTAGGTACAATGATTCATAATGTTGAGTTATATCCTGGCAAGGGCGGCCAGATGGTTCGTTCCGCTGGAAACGGTGCACAGCTGATGGCGAAAGAAGGAAAATATGCAACATTAAGACTTCCCTCCGGTGAGATGAGAATGGTTCCGATTGTGTGCAGGGCAACTGTTGGCATAGTTGGTAATGTAGACCACAATCTGATCAAGATTGGTAAAGCAGGTCGTAAGCGCCACATGGGCATCCGCCCGACAGTCCGCGGTTCTGTCATGAACCCGAATGATCATCCGCATGGTGGTGGTGAGGGACGCGCTCCGATTGGACGCCCGGGTCCGTGTACGCCTTGGGGTAAGCCTGCACTTGGACTTAAGACTCGTAAAGGTAAGAAGGCTTCTAATAAGCTGATCGTAAGAAGAAGAGACGGTAGAGCCATCAAATAACAAACCGAAGAATATTTCTAAGGCATCAAAAAACGCTGCCTAAGAAATATTACAACTTCGGTTAGAAGAATCGCGAGCGATTCTTCCGGGCTGAGATTAAAGAATAATTCAGGAGGATAGATCATGGCAAGATCATTGAAAAAAGGTCCGTTTGCGGATGCAAGCTTACTGAAAAAGGTAGATGCTATGAATGCGTCAGGACAGAAGCAGGTTATCAAGACCTGGTCCCGCCGGTCTACAATTTTCCCTTCCTTTGTGGGACACACCTTTGCGGTGCATGATGGAAGAAAGCACGTACCGGTATATGTGACAGAGGATATGGTTGGACACAAACTCGGTGAGTTCGTGGCGACAAGAACTTATAGAGGACATGATAAGGACGAGAGAAAGTCCAAGGTTCGCTAAATTTGAAAGGAGGCTTCAATCTATGGCTAAAGGACATAGATCCCAGATAAAGAGAGAGAGAAACGCGAACAAGGATGTCAGACCTTCGGCGAAGTTATCTTACGCACGTGTGTCTGTACAGAAAGCTTGTTTTGTGTTAGATGCTATCAGGGGGAAGGATGTCGACACAGCGCTCGGAATCCTTGCATATAATCCCAGATATGCATCCAGCATCATCAAAAAGCTGCTGGAATCGGCAATCGCAAACGCCGAATACAAATACAGTCAGGATCCCACGAAGTACCCGAATCCGGAAAACCTTTACGTGGCTGAATGTTATGCCAATAAAGGACCTACCATGAAGAGGATTCAGCCTAGAGCACAGGGCAGAGCATACAGGATTGAGAAGAGAATGAGCCATATCACGATCGTTCTCGATGCA
>DLAA01000020.1:0-4212 GCA_002493835.1 Lachnospiraceae bacterium UBA7060
CTTTCGCAGAAAGACGGGTAATACGAATGATAGAAGGAAGGCCGCAGGCCGGGAATCTAAATGGGTTCCCGGTTTTTTCTTGTACGGAAAAAGCAAACCGGTCAGCGGGAAAATTCCGTTGACAAATAGATATCAAAATGATATCATCAAAATATCAATATAGAAGGAGGCATTGTGATGAAGGAAAGAGTATTAAAGAACAAGAAAAATGGTATGGCCATCTTAGCGCTGACGATTCTGCTGTATGCAGTGGCGATTCTGTGCTTCTGCCTGGGCATTCATCTGGTGACGAAGGGAAAATCCCCGGTGCTGCTTGTGATCAGCAGTATCTGGCTGTGTCTGGGATGGATTCCTCTCCTGGGCCTGAAGATCCTGAAGCCTCAGGAGGCCCTGGTATTGACACTGTTTGGCAAATACGTGGGCACGTTAAAGGACGAGGGCTTTTATTTTGTGAATCCGTTCTGTACCAGCGTTAACCCGGCGGCAAAGACAAAGCTTAGCCAAAGCGGGGACGTGGGCGGCAGTTCTGCAAAGCAGCCGCTGGCGATCTCCCTGAACGGCGCAAATATCCAGGAGGCGGTGAACAAAAAGATTTCCCTGAAGATTATGACGCTGAACAATAACAGGCAAAAGATCAATGACTGTCTGGGAAATCCGGTGGAGATCGGCATTGCCGTTATGTGGCGGGTGACGGATACGGCAAAGGCCGTCTTCCAGGTAGACAACTATAAGGAATACCTTTCTCTCCAGTGCGACAGCGCTCTCCGTGATATCGTGCGCATCTATCCCTATGATGTGGCGCCAAATGTGGATACGACGGGGGATGGCGTGGCAGATGAGGGCAGCCTGAGGGGTTCCAGCGAGATCGTAGCTTCCCGCATCCGAAATGAGATCCAGAATAAGGTGCAGGAAGCCGGTCTGGAGATTATCGAAGCCAAGATCACATATCTGGCCTATGCGCCGGAGATCGCTGCCGTGATGCTGCAAAGGCAGCAGGCATCCGCTGTCATCGATGCCAGAAAAATGATTGTAGACGGAGCGGTAGGTATGGTGGAGATGGCCTTAGAGAGGCTCAGCGAGAAGCATACGGTGGAGCTTGATGAAGAGAGAAAGGCCGCCATGGTCTCCAATCTTCTGGTAGTGCTCTGCGGAAACCATGATGCACAGCCCATCGTAAATACGGGCAGCCTGTACTGATATGGCAGATGCAAAGAAAAAACAGGTTCCTCTGCGGCTTTCGGAAAAGCTGTACAATGCCATTGCGGCCTGGGCGGAAGATGACTTCCGCTCAGTCAACGGGCAGATCGAGTATCTGCTGACCGAGTGCGTCAGGCAGAGAAAAAAGAATGGAAAGTACGTGTCGGAGCATTTGGATGAGCCCATCGAGCTGGATATCTAACGGTATCTGTTCAGCCCCCGGCCAAACGGTATCATCTGATGCGGTATGATGCGGGATGCGGGAAACTGCAGAAATGTACTTTTCAAAATCCGACGGGTGTGATATTATAAAAAAATGATTACTAACAAAGGAGAGGAACCAATGAAGCAAGACATGATTGTGATTCTGGATTTAGGAAGTACAGAAAATACTGTATTGGCGCGACAGATCCGTGACCTGGGTGTTTACAGTGAGATTCATCCTCATGATATTACTGTGGAGGAACTGAAGGCCCTTGATAACGTCAAGGGAATCATCCTGAACGGCGGGGAAAACAGAGTCGTGGACGGGACGCCTGTGGAGATCAGGCCGGAGCTGTATACCTGTGGGTATCCGGTGATTTCTGTAGACCATCCCACAGCGAAATGCGAGAAGCAGTATGCGCAGCTTCCGTCTGAGGAGGAATTAAAAGAGTTCATCTTCCAGGAGTGCAAAGCAGAAGCAAACTGGAATATGAAGAACTTTATTGAGGATCAGGTTGAGCTGATACGCAAGCAGGTGGGAGACCGCAAGGTTCTCCTGGCTTTATCGGGAGGCGTCGATTCTTCTGTAGTGGCAGCGCTTCTGATCAAAGCGATCGGGCAGCAGCTCGTATGCGTACATGTAAATCATGGTTTGATGCGTAAGAATGAATCGGAGAGCGTCGTTGAGGTTTTCCGTAATCAGCTCCACGCAAACCTGATCTATGTAGACGCCACAGAGCGTTTCCTTGGCAAGCTGGAAAACGTAGCAGATCCGGAGCAGAAACGTAAAATTATCGGCGGAGAATTCATCCGTGTATTTGAAGAAGAGGCAAGAAAGCTGGAAGGAATCGATTTCCTGGGCCAGGGAACCATTTATCCCGATATCATTGAGAGCGGAACAAAGACGGCAAAAATGGTAAAATCCCATCATAATGTGGGCGGCCTTCCGGAAGATTTGAAGTTTGAGCTGGTAGAGCCGCTGAAACAGCTGTTTAAAGACGAAGTCCGCGCCTGCGGCGTAGAGCTTGGCCTGCCTGCCGATATGGTGTACCGTCAGCCCTTCCCGGGGCCGGGACTTGGAGTGCGCTGCCTTGGCGCTATTACCAGGGACAGGCTGGAAGCCGTGAGGGAATCTGACGCGATTTTGCGGGAAGAGTTTGAAAAAGTCGGACTTAACAAAAAAGTATGGCAGTACTTTACCGTGGTGCCGGACTTTAAGTCTGTCGGCATGAAAAACCATGCAAGATGCTTTGAGTACATGGTAATTATCCGCGCGATCAATACCATCGACGCGATGAGCGCGACCATCGAGCGGGTAGACTGGGATGTCTTAGAGAAAATTACGAACAGAATCCTGGCGGAGGTAGAGCATGTAAACCGCGTATGCTATGATATGTCTCCGAAACCGCCGGCTACGATTGAGTTTGAATAATCCACACAATTTGACAAAGCCAGTATTTATGCGGGTTTCAAACAAATTTGCTTAGTATCTGGCAACAAAATGGCAACATTTTGTGGTTATTCAGCGAATAAAGATTTTATTTCATAACGTATATAAAGAAACCTTACTGATTTTCAGAAGTAAAAAACTGAATATCGGTAAGGTTTTTCTTTTTTCTTAATTTTCTTTTTTAGTCAATTCTTTTACAAGGTAATCACTCAGTTCCTGAGATGCTACCTTGGCACGTTTCTGGTAAGTATCCAGTTCCGGGTACTTATATCTCCATTCATCATATTCTTCCTTGCTGATTTCACCGTTTTCCAATTTGTCAGCCTGTTTCATCCATGCACGAAGCATTTCATCGACAGATGAGCCGGGAGCAGATATGGAAGAGTCAAGGCAGAGATGAGGTTGTCCATCTACATTTTTTACCTTCAGACCATACATATCTTCCAGTGCAAATAGTGTATGCATCAGACCTATGTGAGTATCAATATCCGGCACTGTTAAAGCATGAGTATTGACATCAAAGATCTGGGACATTTGTTTTACAAGATCAATCTTAGGAACTCTGGCTTCAGATTCATACTGAGCCATGCGGACATCTGAGGTTTTTCCTTTGAATCCCAGTTTTTCTCCCAGCTGCTTTTGTGTCATGCCGATACGGTTACGAAAATATTTGATACGTTGTCCGATTGCCATTTTTGTTTGCCTCCTTATAGTGGTCATTCGTGTTGCCATAATTAATTGTGAAGAAAATAAAACAATTCTGTTTAGGTTCAGTATAGCATGAGCAATTTCGGATAGCAAGAAGAACTTAAACAAAAAAATTTAATATCCTCATAAAACCACTTGACTTAAATTAAAATGTTTAGTATCATGCAAATGTAGCAACCTAAACAAAATGCGTTAAGGTAGAAAGGAGAGATGCGATGTGAAGAACAGAACTTTTATGACAGTAGAAGAAGTTGCAGCGGAACTGGGTGTTTCCAAGTCTTATGCTTATAAGATTGTCAAACAGCTAAATGAAGAATTACGGAAGCTGGGGTATCTTACTGTAGCTGGCAGGGTAAACACCAATTATTTCCGCAAAAAAGTGTGTTACAGCGAAGCGTAACAGAAAGGAGAAATCGTATGAGTATTTACAAAGATAATGTCACAGGAAAGTGGCGGGTGGTATACCGCTACACCGACTGGACAGGAGAAACCCACCAGTCATCAAAAAGAGGATTTTCTACAAAACGAGAAGCGTTGATGTGGGAACGGGAGCTGTTACTGAAGAAAGAAGCAAAACTGGATATGACCTTCGAAAGCTTCTATGAGATTTATGTGGAGGATATGCAAAATCGAATTCGTGATAATACCTGGGG
>DLAA01000020.1:4593-4829 GCA_002493835.1 Lachnospiraceae bacterium UBA7060
TCTTATCTGCAGAAAATTCACAGTCAGTTAAGTGCTATTTTCAACCATGCAGTCAATTTTTATCATCTTCCATCCAATCCGGCACAGAAAGCTGGAAATATGGGAAAAGAGGAACACCGGGAAATGTTGTTCTGGACAAAAGAAGAATATCTGAAATTTGCAGATGCCATGATGGACAAGCCTGTTTCCTATTATGCGTTTGAAATACTTTATTGGTGTGGGCTTCGCATGGGCGA
>DLAA01000076.1:0-2032 GCA_002493835.1 Lachnospiraceae bacterium UBA7060
ATCGGGTTTCCGTCCTTTGTTTCCTGTAAAAATCACATAGAGTTCAGGCTTTGGCATTTTCACTTTCTTGCTTTTGTAATAGTTTTGGCTGGTACGTTGAAAATATTCGTGATAACTTTGCGCTAAATACAGTAAAACTCTTACTAAAATATTCATTGTCCATGTAGACTGTGCTTCTATGAGAATCATCAGCTTATTGTTGACAATAAAGCCTAAGTCATTATACAGATTGTCGGTCAGCACATTTTCTATTGTTACATCAGTTAGGGAATCCTCTGTCGCTGTGGTGTCCTCTGGGTGGAGTGTCTTATAAAGCTTTAGCAGATAACTCTTGTTTTGAAAAAGGTCAAGGAATACGCTGTTTTTTGCGGTACGCTTTGCCATGACTTCCTGTGTCTGCTTTATATTGTCCTGCACTTTATCACCTCGATTTCTAAAATCTGTGGCAAAAGATACGATATATCTTACTTCTTCCACATCTCAATTATACAAAAAAACGCCTATCTTTACAATAAAATTCACATTAAAGTTTTCCACTATTATCTGTTTTACAAGAACATATGGATTGATTTCTTGTGCGCTCTGTCTGTTGCGGTTAAATCAAATTGTATCTCTTCATTTCCTCCCAACATTTGGCACACAATTTGCCTATAATCCTATTTGAGTATCCCTGCAATGGCTCTATTTTCCCTGATAATACGATGTATGCCACATTCTGAGTATGGGAATTTCTTTATCATTTATAAAAAAATATATTTTATCTCCAATTTGTTTTGCGCCTAAATAGTTAATATGCAAATCTATATCATAGGTTTTTGTTCCTAACCACACAACTATATCTGGATTAATAATTTGAATTTCTTTCTTGATAAACTCCTTGTAATACTTACAATATTCTTGAATATGCAATGCCCCCTTGATATCAGCACCGCCACCTCGTTTATTCAAATCCATAACTGCATAATGGATTGCCGCGTCTGAATCAGACATTTCATTTATTTCAATACCTGCAACGACTTTATATATAGCAGAATTGCGCTCCCTCATCTTTCCCTTCCAACTCATCACAACCAGTTTCATTATATTTCCGATAATCATCTATGTTGCTTGGTTTTGAATTAAACTTGGCAGAATACTCATCATCGTTAGCTTCGTTTGAAATAAACAGCACTTTTCTTTTTTCCTTAGAGAAAACAGCTTCATCAATAATTCCGTCTCTCCGAAAATGTCTTTTGGTAATATTCTTACCTCCTCGTGTTCGTTTCCACGAAAAATCTGGCTCATTTTCCTGTGCATATTCCCATTCAATAAAAAGTTGCTCTAATTGCTCTGATTTAGATACCATTCCCTGTCCACCTTCTCATGATTTCATTTAGTCTGGCTATCAGTACTTCCTGTTTTGACTGGCTATGATTCTTTATCGTCTGGCTTAGTCTTTTCATCACTTTCTTTTTGGACTTTCTCGATGGCTGTATGAGAAGCTTTCCTTTAAATTTCCGGAAGTTCCATCCCAGAAAATCAAAACCATCCTCAATCTTGGTAATGACTATTTTCTCCTTTGACAATTCAAGGCCTCTTTCTGCCAGAAATCCCTGTATTATGTCTTTTACATCCTCCAGTATCTCACAGGTATCCGCTGTTACGATAAAGTCGTCTGCATATCGGCATAAGTGCACTTTATGCTTATTATAGTTCGGATTAAAGCGGCCTGTGCTGCTTGTACTATATTTATTTAGCAGCAGAGCCTCCATCCCATCCAATGCATTATTTAGGTTAGTCGGTTGTAAAGTCTTCTCCAACAGCCTGTCCGTCTGAAAGTCTGTGATAATGCGGTTGTTTTCAGCAATCCTCTGACAGGCGGATACTTCTGCATACTCTTTCGATTCCGTCGATACCATTTGCAGATAGTCCTCGTTATGAAGTTGTTTGTCCTTAAATCTGTCATTGGTTGCATTCATTTACTCACATCTCCTAAAGTTCAGTCCTTCCCACCATGTTTGCAACCACGTTGGTACTATGACCTCTGCTGACT
>DLAA01000076.1:2342-2662 GCA_002493835.1 Lachnospiraceae bacterium UBA7060
TCTGCTGACTTCTCGCCATTCGTTGTTACTACGGATTTCTTATGCATTTGTTGATACCATTCCATCCGCTGACGAGACCTCCCCAGGTAAGAACGCAATCTTTCACCCCGTGTATCTGCCATATCTACCACAGTTAGCTCCGAGTAGTTATTGGACTTTAGTTTGTATGGCAACCTTATCCCTAACTGTAGCCTCATATGATTTCTGTTCGTCAGACCAGGGGTTTGCCTCCAGCTTTCTTCAGATTCCACCTCACGATGGACACCCTTGCTCTTAGCTATATACTTCCCACTACTAGGGCGTGTTACGGACTTTCACCG
>DLAA01000076.1:2982-6265 GCA_002493835.1 Lachnospiraceae bacterium UBA7060
ATTGCGCCCATACTGGGCGCACCATAAAAAGACAGTGGCAGCATCTCTGCTGCCACTGTCAAATTCATATCCTACCCCTTCTAGGAAGGAATCCGCAGAACCTGCCCGATCCGCAAATTATCATTCGTCAAACCGTTTAACTGCATAATGGCGTCCACCGTCGTGCCGAACCGGTTTGCCAAAAGCCATAGCGTATCGCCGGAGCGAACGGTATAATCAAAATAAGATGTCGACTGTCCGGATGGGATCTGCAGCACCTGACCGATCTGCAGATTATCACTCGTCAGTCCATTTAGACGCATAATGGCATCCACGGTCGTACCGAACCGATTCGCCAAAAGCCACAGTGTATCGCCGGAGCGAACGGTATAGGCAAAGGAGCTGCCGCCTGTACCCGGCGCCGGATCAGGGTCTGGCTTCGGTACGTTCTGTCCAATTCCCTGATAGACCCGATACAGCGCATTCCACGTGGACGGTCCCACAATCCCATCCACCGCCAAACCCATTCTTCTCTGAAATGCAGTCACCGCCTGTCTCGTGCCAGCTCCAAAGATGCCATCCTGAGATACGGCCGGAATATCAGGGTAATACTCGGAAATGATATCCAACAAATACTGTAAGGTAATCACATCCTGCCCTCTCGATCCCTCCCGCAGTACAGCTGCAGGCGGCACCGTTCCGATTCCCAGATTGGTTCCCTCACTGTCAAGTTCCGCAAGCCTGGTAACGGCCGTATACAGACTGGAAAGCTTATACCATGTGGCTTTCCCCACAATCCCGTCAGACGCAAGCCCAAATATACTCTGGAACTTTTTAACCGCCGCCCGCGTACTTTCCCCAAAGGTTCCGTCTGCGTCGGTTATCGCCGGTATCGCGGGGTAATTCCTTCTGATCCTTTTCAGATAAGTCTGTATCGTCTGCACATCCAGCCCTGTACTGCCCATCTTAAGCGGTGTCCCAGGATAAGAAGACAACATATTTGTTATAATATTCGTCTGCACAATTTCCACATCATCCGGATAATAATAGCGGAGGATTCGGATTGGCGTGTAGCCCTGATTTGCTAAAGTGACCGTCCCCCACTGGGACATACCTCTGCAGGTAGTTGTAGTTCCATTGCAAAAAGACGTAAAGTAAGGCGCCTCCTGTCCCTGTCTTCGCACATATTCATTGAATATCTGATCCACAATCCTGCTGATGGAATCATAGATGGGTCTGCCATAGATAAAAGCCTGATCATACGCCGTACTGTTCGTGATATCAAAATTGTATCCCTTTGCCCGGTACCACTCCGTATATACCCGGTTTAAAGCAAATGTGATAATAGCGTAGATATTGGCCCGAAGCGCCGTTTCCGACCAAGTGGGATAAATCTCACTGCTGGCAACATTCTTCACATAATCCGGAAAGGACACTTGCACATTGGAAGCGGCACTGTCCGGCGTCCCCAGATGTACCGTAATCGGATTCGGAATAGCAACCTGTCTGAGCACTTGCCCGGACTCACCACTTTGAGGCGGACCCTCCGGTTCGCGCTCACCCTCCATGGCCACCTCAGGCGCTCCCACCATAATTTCTGTCTGCATCTGATCCCGCTGCTGTCCCTGCGACGGAACAAGGACAAGGGGAAGGTGTGCCGACTCACCGTCGAAAATCGGAATATCCGAAACATATACCGATTCAAATCCCTCCGCCTGTGCAAGCACATTATAAGTCACATAAGGTGTTCCCACAAAATTTTCATTTTGCGAATACCTCTTGTCCATTGTTTCCAACGGCACTTTTCTCGTCTCACCACTCTCGTCCGTAATCAACTCGTAGATTCGATTCTGTTCATCGTCCAATACGCTTATCTGTACGCCCTGCAATGGCAGCGTGTCGTGAGCAGTTCTCGCCTGCATGGTCAAATATCCAATCGCCATATTCTCTTCTCCTTCACAGCCTTACATACATAAATCCATATGCTATAAAATATGCGGCGCCCAGATAACCGTACCAGAACAGAAAAGAAAAATACGGTAAAAACTCAGAAAAAGGGTTCCTAGTTCCAAATTTTTACCGTTCTCCATTCTATCAACTTTCCACTGATCACATACACTTTGGACTTCATCTGGCAGTTTGGTCCACACCGGGCTTTCCTGCCTTTCGTCAATTTACTGCTGTCAGATATACCAGTTTCGCTTGAAAATCTCCGAGCATATCCGGCATCAGGATGCCGGCCTGCATCAGTGTATCGCCGCCATATACCTGCGCTTTTCCCTCTTCCTCTCCTCTGGCAGACAAAAAATGTACTTCGTAACGTATCTCCTCAGACAAGCCTTTTAACAGAATGCGCCTGGATTTATAATTGGCCCGGGTCAACACCTGCACAAAGGTCAAAAGCGACTCCCGCTTATCCCCGCTGACCACCTGCCAGCAGTCGTACATATGATTCTGGGAGTAAGAGGCAATGCGGTAGTAATTCCCCTCTCTGATCAGATCGTTGTATTTGTGATACATTGCCACCTGACCCGGTATCTGGTTTCTTTCCTCCTCCGATATTCGGGTGACATCCAGCTCATACCCAAAGGTTCCCGAAAGCGCGACAACTCCTCTCGTCTCGAAAGGCGTCGTCCTTCCCACAATATGATTCGGGCAGTCCGACACATGAGCCCCCATGGTGGAGAGCGGATAAAGCAGTGCGGTTCCCTCCTGAATTGCCAGACGCTCTATAGCGTCCGCATCGTCTGAACACCAAATCTGCGGACTGTAATACAGCATACCCGGGTCAAAACGCGCACCGCCGCCGGAGCAGTTCTCCAAAAGCAGATCCGGGAAGTCCCTTGTCAGACGGTCCTGCATCTCATACACCGCAAGTACATACCTGTGATACAGCTCACCCTGCCTGTCTGCTGGCAGTGCTGCGCTCCCCAGATTCGAAAGCGGTCTGTTCATATCCCACTTCACATACTCCACATTGGCGCTCTTTAAAACCGCCGACATCATCCCATAGATATGATCCACTACCTCTTTCCTCGACAGATCCAGCACATACTGCTGCCTTATCTCTGTCCCTGGCCTTCCCGGAATGGCGATGGCCCAGTCTGGATGTGCCCTGTACAAATCCGAATTCGGCGAGATCATCTCTGGTTCAAACCAGATACCAAACTTCATACCCAGCTTATTCACCTCGTCCACAAGGTAAGAGAGCCCGCCCGGGAGCTTCTTCTCATTGACGACCCAGTCCCCAAGAGCGCAGTCGTCAAAATTCCTGTCTCCAAACCAGCCGTCGTCCATGACCAGC
>DLAA01000076.1:6557-37358 GCA_002493835.1 Lachnospiraceae bacterium UBA7060
ACCAGCCGTCGTCCATGACCAGCATCTCGATCCCAAGCGAGGCCGCCTCTCTAGCGATAGACAGCAGTTTTTCCGTATTAAAATCAAAATAGGTAGCCTCCCAGTTGTTGATTAAGATCGGCCGCTTTTTGTCCTTATACTTGCCCCGCAGCAGATGCTTTCTGTAAAAGTTGTGGAATGTGCCTGTCATAGCATCCAGTCCCTGATCCGTATAGACCATCACCACCTCCGGCGCCTGAAAACTTTCTCCCGGCTCCAGTTTCCAGCAGAAGTTTTCCGGATGAATACCCATAGTCATGCGCACGGAGTCAAACTGCGACACCTCCGCCTGAGCGCGAAAATTGCCTGAATAGACAAAGTTCATCGCATACACATCACCGTGCTCCTGCGTCGTATGACGGTCCACCAGCGCCAGGAAAGGATGATCCTGATGACTGGATTCTCCCCGGAAAGAACTGACATTCTGAATGCCATATCCAAGCGGCTTTCTCTGGATGTGGCGCTCTCTCGCCCAGCTCCCGTGCAGGGAAATCATATCATAGTCCCGGTTGTCCATATCGATACATGCCGAGTATACTTTCGTCAAATAGAAATATTGTTCCCCTGTATTCTCCACCTTAACGCTTCTGGTTATCACATCGCTGTCAGAAAATACTGTGTAGAGAAGTTCCACCCGCATCCCCACATATCTGTCCTCGCAGACAAGTTTGAGCGTCTCGCACTCCCCTTCTGCGCCAAAAGCTGCCGGGAGCCCCGTAAGCGCCGGTTTCCCTTTCATAATCTCATGAGATACATAAGAGAGCATGGCACCCACATAGCCGCCCGCTGTCCGAATGCCAAGGCAGCTTTCCCGCAGATCGCCCATTCCCCCCGCAGGATATTCAAAAGGAAAACAATCATAAAAAGCCCCCCGCTCCCTGTTATTCTGGCTGGGCACAAAAGGTTTTTCCTGGGTTCTGAGCAGATAAGACGCCTCGGCTTCCTTTAGCCGCCTGCCGTAATAAATATGGCCGACAAAATTTTCCTCATCCACAATGCCTATCATATAGCTTGTATTCGGTGAATCCAGTTTAAAAATCCGCTCTTTCTCGTGATAGATTATCATAGCACCCTCCCTATTAAAGTATTTTGAGTTCTCTCCTTCACTTCAAAAGAGTAGCATATTTTTTCCTCTTTTTAAACTGTTTTTTGCCTTACCTTATACCAATCTCCTCATCGGCCTCCGTGGTGTGGCTGTTTTTCTTAATATAGTCCACGATCTCATCTACTCTCGTAAAGGCCAGACCCACATAGCTGTCCGCACAGCCATAGTAGAGCGCAATCTTTCCGCTCTCGGAATCGTGAATGGTCGCACAGGGGAAGCACACGTTGGGAACGAAGCCTCTCTCCTCGTACCATTCCTCCGGAGTCAACAGGAAGTTCTCACAGCGATACAGCACTTTAGAAGGATTGTCAATATCCAGAATCGCACCGCCGATGGAGTAGACAAAGCCGTTACAAGTACCTGTCACGCCATGGTAGAACAAAAGCCAGCCTTCCGTAGTCTCAATGGGTGCAGCGCCGCCGCCAATCTTGACGGACTCCCACCATTCACTGCTTCTGCCCATCACATGTCTGTGTTTGCCCCAGTACACCATGTCTGGACTCTCGCTTAAGAAAATATCACCAAAGGGCGTATGCCCGGAATCGGAAGGACGGCTCAAGAGCATAAAGTTTCCGTTAATCTTTCTTGGGAAAAGCACCGCATTCCTGTTGAAGGGAATAAAGGGGTTCTCCAATCTAACGAAATTTTTGAAATCGGTGGTCTTTGCCATACCGATGGATGCGCCGTAAAAATCCTGGCACCAGACAATATAGTAAGTGTCTTCCACCTGTACCAGACGAGGATCATAGGCATACACCGGCATAAAGTCGTTCCCCTCCTCATCTTTGAAAGGGATCTTATCCTTCTCAAACTCCCACGCAATTGCATCCTTGCTGTGTCCCAGATAAATATACGGAATACCGTTTGTTTGTTCCCCGCGGAACACACCGATAAACTCATCCCCGTAAGGAATTACCGCACTGTTGAAAATTCTAGCCACGCCCTCTAAGGGATTTCTTCCTATAATAGGATTTTCCGTATATCTCCAGATCGGAGCCCCCTTAAGCCCCTCCGGCTTCTCCTGCCAAGGCACATTCTTCACCACAGGGCTGATCATTTTCACTTCACTCATTTTCTTCCTCCATTCCGAAGCGTTTACGCTGAGAACTTGCTCAGTCGCTCCTCCCTCTACTGTCTGCCTAAATATTCCAGGTTCTTCTTAATAAAATCACATCGCTGCGCCACGCACTCCACAGAGCGGTACGGATCTCTGGGCGTATGGAATACATAGTCCGTCAGCTTGTCGATGGTAGTCGTCGCTACATGCATTCTGGTATCGCTGGCCGCATAGTAAATATATACATCTCCGTTGTCCCTGGCAATGGCGCCGTTAGTAAACACCACATTGGACACGTCACCCACACGCTCCCAATTCCGCGGCCCAATGAGCATGCCGGAGGGCTCCGCAATCACCTTGGAGGGATCCTTCAAATCCGTAGCAAAAGCATAAATCACATAACGCAGACCGGCTGCGGTATTGCGCACACCGTGGGCAATATGAATCCATCCATCCTTGGTCTTGATCGGAGGCGCACCAGCCCCATTCTTCGCCTCAGTGATCGTGTGATATCTGCGGATAGAAGTCATCTTCTCCTCGTCGATCACCGCGTGGGTGATATCATCGCACAGACCGAAGCCAATGCCGCCGCCTGAACCAGTCTCAATGAAATCATCCATGGGTCTTGTGTAAAACGCATATTTCCCGTCTACAAATTCCGGGTGCAGTACCACGTTTCTCTGCTGGGGAGATCGCTTTGTCACCAGATTTGGGAGACGCTCCCAATTCTTCAAATCCTTTGTGCGCACGATGCCTGCCGCCGCCACTGCCGCAGACAGATCGTTCACAGTCGTATCCTTGCTCTCGGAGCAGAATACACCATAGATATAGCCATCCTCATGCTTGGTCAGCCGCATATCATAAACATTGGTCTCCTCCGGACAGGTATCCGGCAGTAAGATTGGATAATCCCAGAAGCGGAAGCCGTCTATCCCGTTGTCGCTCTCAGCCACGCCAAAAAAAGACTTCCTGTCATTTCCCTCAATTCTGGCCACCAGATAATATTTCCCGTTAAGCTCAATGGCCCCCGAGTTCATCACCGCATTGACGCCCAGACGCTCCATAAAATAAGGGTTCGTTTCCGGGTTTAAATCATATCGCCAGTACAGCGGAATGTGTTCCCGCGTCAGCACCGGATACTGATATCTGTCGTAGATTCCATTATAATCATCCGACTTAATGTTTTTTCTTCCAATCAGCTTGTTATACTTCTCCAGTTCTACGTAATAATGTTGATGCAGCATGTCGTCCTCCATTCCTAAACAATATTTACTTTTAGCTTTGCCCTTCGTCCGCCGCTCAGCCTTTCCTTAAGGAGCCTCCGCCTCTATTCCTTTACATTCCGTTTTATAACCTCGAGGCACATCCTTCCGTTGTGATACGGGCACTTCCAGGGTTCCACGATTGGCTTGCCGCTCACCGCCTCTCCCGCCTTATTCACATCCCAGAACCACTCGGAACCAGGCCTTTTGTCAATCAGATGTTCCTTGATGAAATCCCACTCGGCTCTGGCGGCTTCCAGGTATTCCGTGCGCGCCGGATCAAGCTGGTAACCGTTCAGAAATCCGATCAGCGCCTCCGCCTGCACCCACCAGATACGGTTTTCATCCACCACACCCTTCTCACACTCATTGGCAAGAGAACTTCCGTCAAAGGCAGTTTTATACACCTGACTAGTTAAGTCAAGTATGATCGGCAGCATTTTATCTTCATAGGCCTTATCTCCCAGCACATCCGTTCCTCTCCGAACCAGCCATGCCGTCTCGATGTCATGACCATAAGAATGCAAATCCAAAATGGAGCGCATTTCTCTGTCAAAGAATACTTCCTGCCTGTGCAGTTCGGGGTTATAAATCTTCTCCGCAATGGTATCGAGTATCCACATAAGCCTCTTTCCTACAGCCTCGTCACCGCTTACCCGGTACAGCTCCGTATAAGCCTCAAACACATGAAGCAGCGTATTCATTGTCTTATCTGCGATCACGCCGTTCTCGGAGAGTTTGTCGTTTTCGATCTCCCGAAACTCTCTGTCGAACGCTTCCTTGTAGCCGATCTCATCCATACAACTCGACTCGATGATATGAAACAGCTCCATCGCCATTTTCAATGCGCTCTCATCTTTTGATGCATTATAATAGGAAGAAAGAGCGTAAATAGAAAAAGCTTGATTGTATGTATGCTTTGTGATATCCTCCGGCGTGCCGTCATAACGCACCGACCAGTAGACACCTCCCTTCTCCTGATCGACACAGTGTTTTTTCATAAATTCATAGCCATGCTTTGCTTCCGCGAGCAGCAACTCGTCCTTTAACACCATATAGGCGTTTGAAAAAAACCAGGTGATGCGGCTGTTCAAAATGCAGCCTTTCACTGCTTTTTCGTCCACCTTCAGGTCATAGCCCACATACCCAAAGTAACCACCATTTGCATCATCCCTAAGCTTCCTCCAAAAAGGAATGATACGATCAGTCAAATGGCTTCTAATCTCTTCCACCATCATTGCCTTTCTCCCCTCCACTTTCCTGTTTTT
The DNA here is from genome assembly GCA_002493835.1 of Lachnospiraceae bacterium UBA7060. GTDB lineage: Bacteria > Bacillota > Clostridia > Lachnospirales > Lachnospiraceae > UBA3282. Next base: position 11,289 of record DLAA01000076.1, read on the forward strand.
ATATTTTTTGCAATATTTTCTTTCATTTTTGCAGCTCCTATCATTGGCGTTCAACTACTTTTTAATTTATAGTTTAGCTACTTATTAGCTAATAAATTCATGTTTATAATTAAATTATAAAGTAAATTTTATTAATGTCAACAGGTTCTAATCAAAACCAGCATCTTTTACTTAAATACAATCTCTTTTTTGTTCAACTTCACTATATCTTCATGAATTTATGCATGATTATGTCTTTAGCGGTTTTCAAGGAATTCCATAACGCACAGGAGCTGTCAGAGTAAATATACTCATGACAGCTCCCAAATTAAGTTCACTATTAAGTTAAACAATTACTACTTATAATTTTTCAAATGTAACATGCAAAATTTTAACACGGACTTCACCTCATGATGGACCTTCGATTCTACAAACACTGTCCTTATAAATCATTTTTCCATCCACAATGATCACGCCCCGTCTGTAAGGTTCCCCTGAAAGCTTGCGGATCATATTTTGAACAGTCTGTCTCGCCATCTCTCGCATATCCACCTCATAAGTCGTAATCCTCACATCGCAAAGCCCAGGCGGTTGATAGTTATCATACCCCACCACAGAAATATCTCGCGGTACCTGATATCCCTCTCTTTCCAAATGATCTACCAGCATGGCTGCCGCCACATCATTGTTGCAGACAAAAGCCGTCGGCATCTCCTTCGGAAGCTTCCACGCAAAACTGCCATCCGATCTGCCTGTCTCAGGGTTTCTGTCTTGCATAATCCATTCATGCCTCACCTCAACCCCATGTTCACTGAGCGCTTTCACATACCCAAAGAAACGATCTGTAATGGAATCGGTGAAAAATATATTACCCACAAACGCAATCCGTCTATGACCCATATCAAAAAGATAATTAGTCATCCGATACATTCCAAAATAACCGTTGGAGATCACAGCGTCATAGCTTCCGTTTGGATCTGAAAAATCGAGCAAAACAAAAGGTATATCCACCTGCTCTATCAGCCTGTGTAAATATTCTTTGTGCAAGTTTCCTATAATAATCAGTCCCTCTGTCTTCCTCCCCTGAAGAAGCCGCGGCATCACAAGACTTTCCTCATCCTGGACCGACAGGACCTCCAACATGGTAAAGCAGCCCCTCTGCACCGCAGCGGTAGCTACCTCCTGATAGAGATTCCAGTAAAAAGATTCGTATTTGGCGAGGAAACGGTCCGACACAATCACTCCGAAAGTGTAACTTGCACCAGAGCCGGCGGGCTCCCTCCAACGTGCAGAAGCCGGCTTGTATCCCATCTCCTCCGCCTTGTATTTAATTTTTGCACGAAGCTCCTCACTGACACCTTTTTGATCGGACAACGCCTTGGAAACCGTCACCGTACTGACGCCCATCACCTTCGCAATATCCGCCATTTTAACCGTTTTTGCCATTTTTCTACCATAGCCTTGAAAACTCGTTACATTTCACACCCCAATATCAGCGTTCCATCTTCCAGAAATAAGCGCTGTAAGCAGGCAGAAGGCTTCCGCCGCCGAAATCGTGCTCCTGCCCGGTGATCAGATCAACTGCCAGACCGCAGCCCGCGTCAAAGTGTGCCGTATAATCCTCCTCATCGGCATTAATTGCAACAAGCACCCTCTCATCCTCACACTTGCGCTCAAAAATACACTGCTTATTAGTCAACACCACCGAACGAAAACCGCCGTAATTGAGTGCCTTGGATCCTTTCTTTGCCTCAGAGAGTTTACTGATCCATTCAGTCAACTCATTCCACTCCGGCGCCTCGAAGCAGGCTCTCAGTGCGGGATCTCCCTCACTCTTATTTGCCTTTGCACCCCATTCACTGCCATAATAAACGCAGGGAATACCCGGCATACCGAAGCACAGTGCATAAATCAAAGGCAGATGTTTTTCGTTGGTCAGATTACTTGCAATACGGCTTACATCGTGGTTGTCCACGAAAGAGAGCAGATGCTTCCCGCGGTACAGACACCAATTATCCGGCCCAAACTGTCTGATCAGCGAATGGTTAATCTCAAACATATTCATACTGTTAAAACTGGAGTAAAGCCCCTTATAGCACTCATAATTGGTAGCCGAGTGAAGCATCTGGTCGTTGACCATCTGATTATAATCTCCGTGAAGCATTTCTCCCAGAAGATAAAATTCCGGCTTTAATCCCTCCGTAAAGGATCTGAGCCTTCTCACGAAATCGTGATCCAGACAATAAGCCACATCCAGACGAAGTCCATCAATGTCAAATTCCTCCACCCAGCCCTTCACACTGTCCAGGATGTGATTGATCACGTCCTCATGGCGCAGATTTAGTTTTACCAGGTCATAATTTCCCTCCCAGCCCTCATACCATAGGCCGTCATTATAATTTGAATTACCGCCTAAGTTGATATGAAACCAGCTTAAATAGGGAGAGCGCTCCCTGTTTTTCAATACATCCTGAAATGCCCAGAAGCCTCTGCCCACATGGTTGAACACGCCGTCCAGAACCACTTTGATCCCATTCTCATGCAAATTCTCACAAACCTTTTTAAAATCCTCATTTGTTCCCAGCCTGCAGTCAATTGTATGATAATCCCTCGTATTGTAACCATGGGTATCCGATTCAAACACCGGCGAAAAGTAAATCGCGTTGATCCCCAATTTTTTCATATGAGGAATCCAGTCATTCACCTTTAAAATTCGATGTTCCAATACGCCATCATTCTCAAAAGGCGCCCCGCAGAACCCCAACGGATATATCTGATAAAATACACTCTCAAATGCCCACATATTCTCCTCCATTTCCAAAACGGTTTCTTCCGAAGGATCACCCTTCAACCTTCGATTCCCATTTCACCACAAATTTTAATCATATTCAGCAATAGCATCTATATCTTGTAGTTTGCCACGAATTAGTATACCACTATCCGGCATCTTTCGTCAAACAGGTTCTTTCTTTTTTCACCTGCCCCGATTGACCGAGTTGCTTTTTTTTAAATAAACAGAAATCCGTAAACAGAGTTTTCCACAATTTTTACGCCCTTCTTTTTTCAAAGCTATCCAAAAACAGCTGAGAAATCCCCAATTTCCACAAAGTTATCCACATCGACGCCTCTGTCATTTTCTGTCGCGTGTCGTCATATTTCATTCCAGATTGTCTGTCATTTTCGTTTTTTTCTATCATCTATTTGTCGATCTGTCTCTCATTCTGTCCAAATAACAGGCTCTTTATATCGAATAAAGTTGCTGGAAAGGCAATCAGTTTTTGTCATTTGACTTCGAAAGTCATTCTCCAAAAAAGTCCTCCCTTCACAGCTTCTTTCTATTTCTCTGTTGACTCAATTAGACACCCTTTAAATATGTCCATCTATAACCATTCATCCCAAAATTTCTCAATTTTCCGACCAATTTGGTCAATATTAACAATAGTGCACTCCCTCCATTCTCTTGGAAAAAGTTTCTGGTAAGCCGGCGTCAAAAACCGTTCATCAAGCAATGCCACAATCCCAAAATCATCCACGGTCCGTATCACACGTCCCGCAGCCTGCAGCACTTTATTCATTCCCGGATAGCGGTAAGCATAGTCAAAACCATTCTCCCCCCAGCTGTCAAAATATTTTTTCAGGAGCTCTCTTTCATTGCATATCTGTGGAAGTCCTGTGCCCACAATGACAGCACCGATCAAGCTGTCATTCTTCAAATCAATCCCCTCACTGAATATGCCTCCCATCACACAAAACCCCAAAAGACTCTTCTCCTCTTCCTCCTCAATATCTATCTGGATCAATCGCTGCAGATCGCAATCTGCATTCCCCTGGAAACGATTTAAAAAAGCCTCTCTTTCCTCCTCATTCATATAGCTCCCCTGCAAAATACACTCCACCTCCCCATCCGCATTGAATACATCATTGTATATCTCAAAAACCTGCTGTAAAAAAGAATGGGAAGGAAAAAATACCATATAATTGCCCTGCCGCTTTTCTATAATATTGTGAATATATGCCGCGATGCGGTAATACTCAGCATCTCCTCTGCGGCTATATCGGCTGGTCACATCGCTTCCTATGTAAATACCAAGCTTTTCCGGCCGGAAAACCGACTTTGCATAAACTTCATAATCTCCTTCCTCTGCTCCCAAAAGCGTCTTATAATATTGTATGGGAAGAAACGTCGCGGAAAACAGAATGGTGCTTCGCCCCCGCCGCATACAGTTTCGCAGATTGTCCGATGGATTCATACAAAAAAGCTTCACAATAAAACTGCCGTCTTCCCGGTTCTCCGAGTAAATCATATAATTTTCATCAACCAATTCATATATCTCCAAGAAATGGGATATCTCAAAGTAGAAAGTCAAAATATCTGCATGCACAGGACTCTCATCATGATCCTCCAGATAATCCTCAATAGCCGATCCGAGACGCATCAGCGCACGCACCAGCCTGTCTATCTGCGCCACTACCCGGCAGTCCTCACATTCTCTCTTGAGGGAAAGCATTTCCTTATTACACTGATCCAAATTTTTAGCAGTCCTGTCATCGAAGGGTTTTACCTTTTTTTTCAGCTCCAAAAATGCCTCTTTACATAAAACGGCGCTGTACATATCCCGCCCCCGCTCCACTAGATTATGGGCCTCATCCACCAGAAAAATATATTCCCCGCGTACACCATCCGAAAAGAAGCGCCGCAGATAAACGTGGGGATCAAAGAGATAATTGTAATCGCAGATCACCACATCTGCAAACAGACTCATATCCAGACACATCTCAAAAGGACAGACTTGGTATTTCCTCGCATATGCCTCAATCTGCTCTCTGGTAAAGTTGTCTACATGAGTCAAAAGATCAAACATAGCCGTATTTACCCTATCGTAATGTCCTTTTGCATAAGGGCAGCTGACCGGATTGCACTCTGTCTCTTCCATAAAACAAATTTTGTCCTTAGCAGTCAATATCACACTCTTCAGCTTCAGCCCTCGCTCTCTTAAAAGCGTAATCGTATCGTCCGCCACCGCTCGAGTGATGGTCTTGGCTGTTAAGTAAAAGATCCGTTCAGCCAATTCCTCTCCCAGAGCTTTCACTGCTGGAAAGATTGTGGAAATAGTCTTACCCACACCGGTGGGAGCCTCGATAAAAAGCTTTCGCTTATGATAGATTGTCTGATAGACATAAGAGGCAAGCTCCTTCTGCCCATCCCGGTATGTAAAAGGAAAAGTCAGCTCTTTGATAGATGCCTGCCTGCACTTATTCCATGCAAAGCGATAGTCCGCCCATTTCTTATACTGCTTCATCACACTCTCAAACCAATCACGAAGCTCTTCATATATGTAGTCCTCGTGAAAATACCGGATCTCCTCCGTCTCCATATGACAGTAAGTCATCCGCACACGAATGGCAGGCAATTTCTTCTGCTCGGCATAAATATAGGCATAGCACTTTGCCTGCGCCAGATGTACAGGGACAGGGCTTTTCATTTTTTTTAAATCATGATAGGTCCCTTTAATCTCGTCTATCGTAACCGCCACTTTCTGCACAGACTGCCCCTGCTGCCAGACACTGAGCTCCCCCTCGGCTTCAGTTTCTATCTTCTCCGTCTTAAGCATCCGTCCCTTCTTCTCTTCCGGCTCCGTAATAATACCATCTGCCCGTCCCTCTAACAGAATTTTATAGTCTCCCGCATCATAGGTATAACGAAGAGACACCTCTGCCTCATAGGAAGGCCCCATCCGCCTCTGAATCATGCGATGAATCCTCCCGCCCTCCTGCATGGCGTTTTCCGGAACAGCCGCTTTTCGATTATCGATATCGCCGGAGCGCAGAATAAATTCCACCAGCCCCCGTACAGAAATCTGTACTTCCATACATGTTCTCTCCCACATTTCAATTTCCTATAGAAACAGAACCTCCCTATATAAGATAGTAACCCATCTTACATAGGGAGGTCAATGTGTCTGATACCGCTGACATCTATACTGCTACTGCCCACTTTTTGAGATGTCTCTCAAAATCTGCATCATAGCCGTTGTACGCAACGGTTAAAATCTGATTAAAATTAAGTCCTAACACGCCAATAATAGATTTCGCGTCCACAATAAAGCTATTGTAAAAGATATCCACGTCACAGTCGCATTTAGTAGCTGCGGTCACAAACTCCTTTACCTCATCCGGTCTTAATTTGATTTTGTGTTGCATAATCATCACCTTCCTTTTTCAGTTATGTATGCAAAAGGCACACATAGAAAAAACGTTTTCATGCTCCTCATTTGAGTAGATTATACTCTTTTCCTTTCATTTGTAAAGAGGCTTTTTTTGTACCTAAAATAAGACAATTATTCCATATCTTTGCATATTGGCATAAATTATTTGAAAATCAAATATTTTTTTGTAAAATCTGCCTATTATCTCGTTTTTTACCGCATTTGTTCCATCAAATCTTTTCATTTTTTTCGAATTCTACCATATAATCTTGGTAACGATACGCACACATCTGCCTCTGTAAATTTTTGTTCTCGCGGCTCTTAATCCCAATTGTGCGGTGAAAAGTCCGAAATAAATCCTGAAACCTCTCCTCCTTTTCTGAGCGGACAAGCTCTGGCAGAACAAACGCATCTTGTGCCGATACAAGATACCATTCTTCTCTCGCCGGATGCACACCAAACAGCTTTCTCTTTTCATCGTAGACCATAAAATTTTCTATACTCAGTCTGTCTGCAAAATGAGGCATAACAAAAGGCACCACATTGTTCCTCGGTCCAATCCTGGAAAATAGAACACTGCCCTGGGACGGCTCTTGTGACGTAAGCTCCTGAAATCGGATAAATTCGATTTCATAGTGGGCTTCGTTAGCCGTATAACGCGCCAATTCAAAACACCTCGCCACGTGGGGATTACCGAGATTCTCCATCACTCGTCTGCCGCTTCCACCTGTAAGCGCATCAACCACCGTCTTATAGACTGCTTCTCCTTTATCAGAATAACAGGAAGCCGCTGCGCGGCAAAGACTATGATACACATGCTCACCCAAACGCATTCTGAGTGTTTTTACTACCTTATCAGTCTTTACAGAGTCAGGAGAAATATACATGTAACTGGCAAATAATCGTAAATTTTCCTCCTCGCCGACTTGAAGATGCACATGTTCATGTCCATTTCTTAGGGCATAAGCCTCATAAATCCCTGTAAAAATTCCCTCCAGAGAATCTTCACAAATTAAATATTTCTCTTCCATATATAATACTCTCTTCCATCAGCCTGCCTCCGTCAGCACCGTATGCCCCTGACCAACCGTCTGCTGCAGAACATTTCCGTGCCCCAAAAACGGTTCATCAAACAGCGACATTTGACGGTATGACGTGCCATCTGTCATAAATGGCAGCTTCTCTCCCCTGCCCATCTGGTTTTGATAAGTAAGATTGCGCACAATGTATGCCTCATCTAACTTCGTCGGATACATCATTCTTCCATTACATGTAATAAAATAGAGCGCCCTCTTGAGCACCACTCCTATCTTCTTTAAATCATCGAAAGTCAGATTGCCAAACCTTCTGGCCGCCACAATTCTGCCGGCACTCTTAACGCCCACGCCGGGAACGCGCAGCAGCATCCGGTAATCCGCACGGTTAATCTCCACAGGAAAACATTCCAAATGGCGCACTGCCCAATCCGCTTTTGGATCGATCGCTGTGTTAAAATTCGGCCGCTCTGTCGTCAACAGCTCATCCACCTTAAAATCATAGAAGCGTAAAAGCCAATCCGCCTGGTAAAGTCGATGCTCCCGAAGCAGCGGCGGCCCTCCCACAAGAGCTGGCAGATCTTTATCTTCATTCACGTTCACGAAGGCGGAATAATATACTCTTTTTAATGAAAACTTCTCGTAGAGGCTCTCCGCAACTGACATAATCTGATAATCGCTCTCCGGTAAAGCCCCTATCACCATCTGTGTAGACTGCCCCGCCTCACAGAAATGGGGCGCATGCTTATATAGAGTAAGCTCGTTTTTATTTTCTGTGATGCCGTTCTGAATCTGACGCATAGGTTTCAAAATATTTTTGCGGTGCTTATTCGGAGCAATGGCCCGAAGCCCTTCCGCTGTAGCCATCTCCAGATTCACACTCATACGGTCCGCCAAATATCCTGCCCGCTGGATTAAAAATGGATCTGCCCCTGGAATCGCCTTAATATGAATATAACCCTGAAATCTGTATAATGTGCGCAGTTTATGCACCGTCTCACAAATCAGCTCCATGGTATAGTCAGGACTGTAGAGAATGCCAGAACTCAAAAATAAACCTTCTATATAATTACGCCTATAAAACTCCATCGTCAACTCGCACACCTCATCCGGAGTAAAGGAGACTCTGGGCACATCATTAGAACGGCGGTTAATACAATAACGGCAATCATAAATACACTCATTTGTAAATAGAATTTTCAATAGCGATATGCATCTGCCGTCCGCTGCAAAACTGTGGCACAGCCCTGCCTTTACCGTATTGCCAATGCCCTGTCCATCATTTTTCCGGGAAGAGCCGCTGGAGCTGCAGGATACGTCATATTTAGCTGCAGCACCTAGTATCTCTAATTTTTCCATGACCGTCATCTGCGGTGCTATCCTAAGTTCCATCTTTTTCTCCATTCATCTGCCGCTTTATTTCCGTGAGCAGCGAGCCAAGGTTATGCAGTCATGCAGCCGGCAGCCGGCAGCCGCCATATGAGCTGCGAACATTTGTTCTCTTGATGTAACTATCTTAACATAGGAAATAAAAGATTGCAAGTGTATTTTAGAACGTTTGTTCTAAATTTTAAAAAAAGAAAATCCCGGAAACAATCCAAAAATGATCTTTTCCGGGACATACCAAAACAATCATTTCTGACTACTGATATGAAAGAGTATTTATCTTGGAATGTTACAAACAGTTCTCTTTTTCCCTTGATTTCTTTTCAAAAAAGCAGTTAAATAAAATATAAATACAAAGCGGGCCTGCTGCCCGCATAAAAAAGCGAGGTAACCTATGGATCACTTAATCATCCCAAAAGATTACAGATCTGCCTTGAATCTCTATGACACGCAGATCGGCATCAAGACTGTAAAAGATTTTTTTCAAAATCTTCTAGCAGAAAAGCTCCATCTTCTCCGCGTCTCAGCTCCCCTGTTTGTCGATCCCAATTCCGGATTAAACGACAACTTAAACGGCGTAGAACGGCCTGTCTCCTTCGGCATCAAAGAACAGGGAGATGCGCCGGCAGAAATTGTGCATTCTCTTGCCAAATGGAAACGCATGGCGCTGAATGAATATGGCTTCTCTCATGGAGAGGGACTCTACACAGATATGAGCGCTGTCCGCAGAGACGAAGTGACAGACAACATTCACTCTATCTATGTGGATCAATGGGATTGGGAGAAAATCATTTCCCGCGAAGAACGCTGCCCGGAATACCTGATGGACACTGTAAAAGCAGTTTACAAAGTGCTGAGAAAAACTGAAAAATACATGGCAATCCAGTATGACTACATCAATGAAATCCTGCCCCACGACATTTTCTTCATCACTACGCAGGAGCTGGAAAATCTCTATCCAGATAAGACGCCAAAGGAACGGGAATACCTGATTGCCAGAGAAAAGGGCGCAGTCTGTCTCATGCAGATCGGTGATCTGCTGGCTTCCGGCATCCGGCACGACGGCCGTGCGCCAGACTATGACGACTGGCGTTTAAACGCGGATATCTTGGTGTACTATCCAGTGCTCGACATCGCACTGGAATTGTCTTCCATGGGAATCCGTGTTGACCGGGATGCACTTTTGTCCCAGCTTGACAAGGCTGGCTGTCCCGAGCGGGCCAGGCTCCCCTTCCAAAAGGCAGTTCTTGACGAGACGCTCCCCTTCACCATCGGCGGCGGTATCGGCCAGTCACGCATTTGCATGTTTTTCCTGCGAAAGGCCCACATCGGAGAAGTACAGTGCTCCCTCTGGCCGGAGGCGGTAAAGAAAACGGCATTAGAAAATAAAATACAGTTACTTTAATTTTAATGAAGAAAAACTTTATACGATTGTGAATTTTGCTTCATGGTTTTATCTTTTCACCCATTCCAAAGCGTTCTCGCTGAGGAACGCGAGCAGAATCTCAAATTCTGCTCTGCGATCAAGAGAATTTTTCAACCTTTTCCACGTACCAAAAAAGGAAAGCTGAGCGGTTTGATCAGCTTTCCTTAAAACCAAAATCAAACAGCACGCTTTTCTCCACATCCCGGTACTCATGCTTCTCATAGTACCCGATCAGCGTTCCATCCTCATCCCGCAGGGCAACCATATAGACATCCTTATTCTCCTTCTCATTCCGGGAGGTATAAATGATATTGTGCTCTGCACTCTGTGAAAACCAGGCCGTCACTTTCTCTATCATCGCCCCTGACTGCGGGTTATGGCAGTCCATGAGACTCTTTCCCACAAGCGCAGCCCCTCCTCTCTTCTCATACCGTTTCACTGCAGCAGGATTCATATAGATAATCTCATGCGCCAAGTTACAGATCACCACCGCGCATCTGTCCTGTTCAATAACGCTTTTATAATATTTTGATAACTCCTTGTTATTCATAAAACCTCCTGATTTCCGCTTCAAAGAATATCCCGTGTTTTGTCCATTTCTTTTACTGCTCCGGTTCCGGCTGAGGAGCTGCTTCCGGCTGGGGAACTGCTTCCGGCTGGGGAACTGCTTCCGGCTGGGGAGCTGCTTCCGGCTGGGGAACTGTTACCGGCTGCCCTGCTTCAGGAGCTGGAACCACATCTTCCGGCGCCTCCTGCCCTGGTTCCAATTCCACAGGAATTTCCGGAAGCGGCTCTGGCTCCGTCCCCGGCAGATGATAGCAAATGACCGGCGTATCCTTCTCCACATAATTAAAAATTTCCTGCGCAACGGAGTAAGGCAGATTGATACAACCGTGAGAACCGTTCGTCATGTAAATATTCCTGCCAAATTCTGTTCTCCAAGTGGCATCATGCATTCCAACATTATTATTAAAAGGCATCCAAAAGGAAACAGGCGTGCTGTAATTTTCTCCATTTAAAGTGGCATCCCGCTCCTTATATGTGATACCATATATACCGGCCGGCGTATCGTTTCCTCTGGAAGGATTTCCCGACACAAAATCTGACTCCAGCACACACACACCGTTCTGATACAAGAACAAATGTTGTGCCGTCAGATTTATTTCCACATAGGTATCTCCGTAATCAGGATCATCATAGGAGGCCGCTTTTTGCCTGTACACGGGAACCCGCTCCCCGCTCTCCCCGCGGTCAAGCATCGCGATTAGTTCTTCTGTCTCCTGCTCGGTATCCATCCACCAGCCATAATCTCCCTGATCAATCGTCACTTCCACCCCATAACTGGTCTGGAATTTTCTCTTATGAAAAACAGTGTCATGCCTTTTTCTCAAAGAAGAGACATACTCTTTGACCAATTCCCGGTTGAGCACCGCGTGGTTTCCACTCCTTGTGACCCACCCCACTATGGTCTCTCCATCCAAAACTTCCTTCTCTTTCCCAAAGGTATAAGTGATCACCGCATTTGCATAATTTTGTAGCTTTTCATATGTCTTTTTTAAACTTACATCCTCCAAAGTGACCTTCGGCTCATCATAACAGCCAGCGGCCTCTAGATCCACCTGCTCTTCCAGCCCATCTACTGCCGCCTTGATCACCTCTATGGTTTTATTCCGGTTTAGGCGGTTCCCCTGGTTCTCGGCTACCAGTTCAAAACCGCGTCCCGAAACATAATCCGCTATGTAGGCATCCTCCGGCTCTTGAACGAACTCACTTTGGAATCCTCTCAATCCAGCGATTTTTTCTTCCAGCGTTGATTCTTCATAATGAAGCTGCGCCGTTGTCTCATAGTCAGCCCTGCCCCCTAAAAACCACAGAAAACTGTTCTGTTCCTGAAGGATCGTCTCCAACGGCTCCGTGGAAAGATAGGAAATGCCGATATCCTTCCCTGTTATCTCCTCCTCCAGCGTTGTACCGTCAGCCTTGCGCTCTATCACCCGCAGCGAATAGTCCCCGATCTGTTCCTGCAGCTGTGGAATTGTCATACCAGACACATCTACCTCATCTATCACTGTGCCGCTTAGGAAGCAGCTCTGGTAGCGTCCAAGACCTGCTATGTAAATGAGCAGCAATCCCAAAATAGGCACACTGATAAGCAGGGCAGCAATCAGAATGCCCTTCTTCCCCCTGATTCTATCTTTTTGTTCTGTCTTGTCACGACGTCCAAACTGTAATCTCATCTTCCCGCTTTCCTTTACAAAGTAATCTGCTTATGCGCGCAAAAGCAGACTCGTGATGCTTCGCATCTCTCATTCGCGTTGCTCATCATAAGTCGTTTCAGACAATCCTGCATGCAAGCATGCGTCCTGTCTGAACCGCCTTCTGACTCTGCTTATGCGCGCAAAAAAAGAATGTTACACAAGGCTAGTATAACATTCCTTTTGTGAGATTTCACTCCTATTTTCAGGAAATTTATCACTGAATATACAGATTTGTATACCCCATCATGCTCTCATCCACCTCTCTGGCACACTCTCTGCCCTGTCTGATGGCTTTGACCACGAGGGACTGTCCGGTGTGCATGTCGCCCGCCGTAAACACTCGATCCACGTTGGTGGCAAAGCATCCCGCCTTGGTTTTCACGTTCGTCCGTTGGTCCACCTCCACCTTAAATGCGTCCGTCACATATTTCTGACTGCCCAAAAAGCCCGCCGCAATCAATACGATCTGTGCCTCCAGCATCTTTTCCGAACCCTCGACTTCCTTCATGTTCATACGGCCCGTCTTTTCGTCCTTCTCCCATGACAAAGAGACAATTTTCACTGCCTTTAAATTTCCATCCTTATCCTTGATAAATTCCTTCACTGTTGACTCGTAAATCCGTGGGTCATGGCCATAGACCGCAATTGCCTCCTGCTGGCCGTAGTCTGTCTTACAGACCTTAGGCCACTGCGGCCATGGATTATTCTCCGCACGCGTATCAGGCGCCTTTGGCATCATCTCGATCTGAGTCACAGATTTTGCGCCATGGCGGATGGCCGTGCCCACACAGTCATTTCCGGTATCGCCGCCGCCAATGATCACCACGTTTTTGTCCTTCGTATCCACATACTTTTTGTCCCTGAAGTCCGAGTCTAACAGACTCTTTGTGTTGGCTGTGAGAAAATCCACCGCAAAATAAATTCCCTTTGCATCCCTGCCAGGCACAGTTATATCCCTCGGCTGAGAGGAACCACAGCACAACACCACTCTGTCAAACTCCTTTAACAGTTTCTCCGCCTTTACATCCCTGCCGATATTGCTGTTTGTCACAAAGGTCACGCCCTCCGCTTCCATGACTTTGATTTTGCGGTCAACAATGTGCTTCTCCAGCTTCATATTCGGAATGCCGTACATCAGCAGCCCTCCTATACGGTCAGATCGTTCAAACACCGTCACCAAATGACCACGTCTGTTGAGCTGGTCCGCTGCTGCCAGCCCGGAGGGACCGCTGCCCACTACCGCCACGGTCTTGCCTGTGCGCACTTTGGGCGGTTTCGGCGCCGCATAGCCCTTCTCATAAGCGTTCTCAATGATGGCGTACTCGTTCTCCTTCGTGGAAACCGGATCACCGTTCAGGCCGCAGGTACATGCCGCCTCGCACAGAGCGGGGCACACCCTGGACGTAAACTCTGGAAAATTGTTGGTCTTGTGAAGACGATTGTAAGCTTGCTCCCAGTTCCCCATGTAGACCAGATCATTCCACTCTGGCACCAGATTGTGCAAAGGACATCCGGAAGTCATACCACAAAGTGTCATGCCCGACTGACAGAATGGCACGCCACAGTCCATACAGCGTGCCCCCTGCTCCTGCTGCTCCTCTCTGGACAAATGCTCATGAAATTCTTTAAAATTCTTAATGCGCTGTTTTGGACTTACATCCGTGGAAACCCTGCGCTCATACTCCATAAATCCCGTTGGTTTTCCCATGTCTTACCTCTCCTCCCTATCTGTCAGGCCTTATCTTTCTTATAAAATGCCTCTATCTGCGCCTGCTCCGCGCTCAAACCTTTCTCCTCCATCTGCACAATGAGTTTCAGCATGGTCTCATAGTCGTGCGGAATGATCTTCTTAAACTTCGGCAGATACGTCTCGAAGTTATCAAGAATTTCCTTTCCTTTGACGGAATTGGTATAAGCCACATGTTCTTTGATCATTTCTTTCAGTTCAAGAACATCATATTTGGAGGTTATCTCATAGGAAGAAACCATTTCCTTGTTGGTCTTGGTATACAGGTCATTGTTCTCATCCAGCACATAAGCGATACCACCACTCATACCGGCCGCAAAATTTTTGCCTACGGAACCGATGACCACCACGCGTCCACCTGTCATATACTCACATCCATGGTCTCCCACACCTTCTACCACTGCAATGGCGCCAGAATTCCGCACACAGAACCGCTCGCCCGCCACGCCGGCGATAAAAGCCTTGCCGGATGTCGCTCCATAAAGTGCAACGTTGCCGATAATAATATTTTCATCCTGTTTAAAGCTGGATCCCTTTGGCGGATAAACCACCAATTTGCCGCCGGAAAGCCCCTTGCCAAAATAATCGTTGGAATCACCCACAAGCTCAAGCGTCAGCCCCTTAGGGATAAACGCACCGTAACTTTGTCCGCCGGAACCATTGCACAGGATATGATAGGTATCCTCCTCCAGCGTATCCCCAAATCTTCTGGTGATTTCCGAGCCAAAGATGGTGCCAAAAGTACGGTCTGTGTTTGACACATCCACCTCAAGACTCCTCTTTTGTCCGTTTTCTAACGCTTTCGAGAGCTGTTTTAAAAGTATCCTTTCATCCAATGTCTTTTCCAGATGGAAGTCATACACCTGTTTCGGATCAAAAATAAATTTTTCCTTACTGCCTTCGTAGGGATTGCTCAAAATCAAATCCAGATCCACTTTTCTCTGTCTTTCTGTCAGGTTCTCCTTTACCTTCAAAAGCTCTGTCCTGCCCACCAGATCATCCACCTTGCGCACACCCAGCTTCGCCATATATTCCCGAAGCTCCTGGGCAATAAACCGCATAAAATTCTCCACATATTCCGGTTTACCAGTAAATCGTCTGCGAAGTTCCGGATTTTGAGTGGCAACGCCCACCGGACAGGTATCCAGATTGCAGACACGCATCATCAAACATCCCATAGTCACAAGCGGTGCCGTGGCAAAACCAAATTCCTCTGCTCCCAAAATAGCAGCGATGGCCACATCCCGGCCGCTCATCAACTTGCCATCCGTCTCAATGCGGACTTTGCCTCGCAGCCCGTTCTGGATCAATGTCTGGTGCGTCTCCGCCAGCCCCAGCTCCCAGGGAAGTCCTGCATTGTGAATCGAATTGCGGGGTGCCGCACCAGTACCTCCGTCATAGCCGGAGACAAGAATCACCTGGGCACCCGCCTTAGCCACGCCCGCTGCCACCGTACCTACCCCAGCCTCGGATACCAGCTTCACAGAAATGCGTGCTCTCTTGTTGGCATTCTTTAAATCATAAATCAGCTGCGCCAAATCCTCAATCGAATAGATATCGTGATGCGGCGGCGGGGAGATCAACCCCACACCGGGCGTGGAATGCCTAGTCTTTGCAATCCATGGATACACTTTTCCTCCCGGCAGGTGGCCGCCCTCGCCCGGCTTCGCCCCCTGAGCCATTTTGATCTGTATCTCCTGGGCACTGTTCAAATATTCACTGGTGACGCCGAAACGGCCGCTGGCCACCTGTTTGATAGCCGAACAACGGTTTAAGCCGTCCTCCCCAATACGCAGACGTTCCTTATCCTCCCCGCCCTCGCCGGAGTTGGATTTTCCGTGAAGACGGTTCATCGCAATAGCCATCGTCTCGTGCGCTTCCTTGGAGATGGAACCATAGGACATGGCGCCGGTCTTAAACCTTGTGACAATGGTGTCAACACTCTCCACTTCCTCTATTGGCAAGGGTTTTTCCACAAAATTGAAATCCATCAGGCCGCGAAGATTCTTGATGCTGTTCTCGTTATTGACCGCTTTGGTATATTGTTTAAATAAATCATAATCTCCCCGTCTTGTTGACTCCTGCAGTAAATGTATCGTCTCCGGGTTATAGAGATGTTCGTCTGCCCCACTGCGCATCTGATGATGTCCTATGCTGTCCAGCGTCACATCTGTGGACAGACCAAGTGGGTCAAATGCCATAGAGTGAAGCGTATCCACCTCTTTCTCGATATCTTTCAATGTGATACCGCCCACCCGGCAGACTGTATTGGTAAAATATTTGTTGATCACATCCCTGTCAATGCCGATTGCCTCAAAAATCTTGGAGCCCTGATAGGATTGGATCGTGGAAATACCCATCTTGGAGGCAATCTTTACGATGCCGTGGAGAACCGCACTGTTGTAATCGTCCACCGCCGCATAGTAGTCTTTATCCAGCATATGATTGTCAATCAACTCCTTGATGCTCTCCTGTGCCAAATAAGGATTGATCGCCGAAGCGCCGAAACCGAGCAGCGTTGCAAAATGATGTACCTCTCTTGGCTCAGCGGACTCCAGAATAATATCCACACTGGTTCTCTTTTTTGTGCTCACTAAATGCTGCTGCAACGCCGACACCGCTAGCAGGGAAGGAATCGCCACTCTATTCTCATCCACCCCTCTGTCAGAGAGAATGATAATATTTGCACCTTCACGGTAAGCTCTGTCCACTTCCACGAAAAGTCTGTCGATTGCTTTTTCCAATCTCGTGTTTTTATAGTATGTGATAGGGATAACTTCTACCTTAAAGCCTTCCGCCTTCATGGTTTTAATCTTTAACAGGTCGGTACTGGTGAGAATAGGATTATGTACCCGCAGCATCTTGCAATTATCCGGCATCTCTTCCAAAAGGTTGCCATCCTGCCCCAGATATACCGTAGTGGAAGTGACCACCTCCTCGCGGATCGCATCGATAGGCGGGTTTGTCACCTGTGCAAAGAGCTGTTTGAAATAATGAAACAGCGGGTGATGCGCTTTGGACAGCACCGGGATCGGCGTATCTACTCCCATAGCTGCGATGGCCTCCGCACCATTTTTTGCCATCGGCAGGATGCTGGTTCTCAGATCCTCGTAGGTGTAACCGAAAGCCTTCTGCATGCGTTGTCTCTCTTCATTTGTAAACTCCGGCACACGCTGGTTCGGAATCTTTAACTCTTTTAACGTCACCAGCTTGCTGTCCAGCCACTCTCCGTACGGCTGTGCAGAAGCAAATTTCTCCTTCAGCTCATCATCGTCGATAACCCGTCCCTGAATCGTATCCACCAAAAGCATCTTGCCGGGATGCAGCCTCTCCTTCATTACGATTTTAGTGGGATCGATATCCAGCACTCCCACCTCAGACGAGAGAATGAGCGTATCATCACTGGTGATCATATAGCGGGAAGGGCGTAGACCGTTTCGGTCAAGCACCGCGCCCATGATATCTCCATCGGAGAAGAGAATAGAAGCCGGACCGTCCCAAGGCTCCATCATCGTCGCATAATACTGGTAGAAATCCTTTTTTTTCTGGGACATAGTCTTGTTGTTCTCCCAAGGTTCCGGAATCGTGATCATCACTGCCAATGGCAGCGGCATACCGCTCATCACGAGAAATTCCAGCGTATTGTCCAGCATGGCAGAATCGGAACCGGAAGCGTTAATGGCCGGCAGAATCTTATGCATCTGTCCCTGCAGATGTTCAGACTCCATATTCTCCTCTCTGGCCTGCATCTTATCCGCATTGCCGCGGATGGTGTTGATCTCCCCGTTATGTACGATAAACCGGTTCGGATGAGCCCGCTCCCAGCTTGGATTCGTGTTGGTCGAAAACCGAGAATGCACCACTGCGATAGCTGACTCATAATCCTTATCCTGTAGATCGGAGAAGAACGTGCGAAGCTGCCCCACCAGGAACATACCTTTATACACAATCGTCCTGCTGGATAAACTGACTACATAAGTCACATCTGTAGATTGTTCAAAAGTACGTCTTAAAATATACAATTTTCTGTCAAATTCAAGTCCCTGATCCACATTTGCAGGCTTTTTGATGAATGCCTGCATAATACAAGGCATACACTCCACTGCCTTGTGTCCGAGAACAGAAGGAACGGTGGGAACATCACGCCATCCTAAAAACTGCAGTCCTTCCTTCTGTGCAATAATTTCGAACATCTTCTTTGCCTGGTTCCGCTGCAGCTCATCCTGCGGGAAGAAAAAAGTACCCACACCATACTCTCTCTCCCCGCCGATATCCATTCCCAGCTCTCTCGTCACCTTAACCATAAATTTATGCGGCACCTGGGTCAAAATACCCACGCCGTCACCAGTTTCGCCCTCCGCATCCTTACCGGCACGATGCTCCAGATTCTCCACAATCTTCAGCGCATTCTCCACGGTGGTGCGACTCTTTTTGCCCTTGATGTTTACACAGGCGCCGATCCCACAGTTGTCATGCTCAAACTCCGTCCGGTAAAGCGGGGATACGGGAATATCCTTCTTTACATCAAACATAGCTTTTCTCTCCTCCCTATGCTGTTATCCCTGTTATGATTCTTCTCAGACGAATAGACGGATTCACTGTCGCTCTCCCTTCCATTCGCGCAAAAGAAAAGAACGCAAAAAAGCCATCTAGCGCTCCTTTGCGTTCTACATGTATACAATAATACACCTGTTTTGCATGATTGTAAATAAAAACTTTATGGAGTATTGTCAGATTATTCCACAATCACGCTCATATACAGATAATTGTCAGACTTCTTTCGGCTTTTAATTGATTTGTTCAAAAAAGTTCCTTTTGCCATAGGCAGCGATTATTGCGTTCCAAATAGGTATATGTTACAATTTTTATGTCACTGATGGCATAGACATAAAATTCCGAAAGGACAGTACACCCATGTTACCGACAAGAGAAAAAGCAGAAGAACTTCTAATCGAAGCAGAAAAATGTAATCCCGGGCCGTGGGGAAATCACAGCCGCGTTACCGCCCGCTGTGCAGAAAAGATTGCAAAAGCCTGCGGCGATTTAGACCCCGACAAAGCATACATCACAGGGTTGCTGCATGATATCGGGAGGAAATTCGGCAAAAGACATCTGGGCCATGTGTCAGACGGTTATTCCTATATGATGTCTCTGGGATACGAGGAAGCCGCAAGAATCTGCCTGACTCATTCCTTCAACACGGATACTCTTGACGGCTATATCGGGAATTTTGATACTACTGAGGAAGAATTGAAACTGATTCAGAGTGCACTGGAAACAATTGTCATGGACGAGTATGACAGGCTGATCCAGCTGTGCGACTCCATCGCAGGCGCAGACGGTGTGCTGGACATGGAGGAGAGAATGCTCGACGTCAAACACCGGTATGGCTCCTATCCACAGAAAAAGTGGGATAACAATTTGGACCTCAAAAGGCACTTTGAGAAAAAGATGGGAAAGAACCTTTATGTCGTTGTCAATAAAGAAAATTTGGAGGATATTGTCCTTTTATACGATGGCTGCTGTATCTACGAAATTGTCATATTAAATTACTTTTTGAAATGTACGGAGAGCAAACTGCTTTTTTGTTCCGTTGACCGGCAGACCGTACGGGCTGTGGAAGGTTATTCCATCAACTGTGATATGGCCATCGATGAAATAAACCTCTCAAACGTGAGAAGTTTTATCGTACCCGGCGGTGACATATCCAACATCAGCTGCCAAAACGTTTATGACACGTTAAGAAAACTGAGTGATCAGAGGACTATCATTGCCGGCATCTGCGCGGGCGTAGATATATTGGACAAAGCCGGAATCCTCAAGGACATTTCTTCCACCCACTCCAGTGAGTTTGACTGTGTCCGCGACAAAAACATCATTACAGCAAGGGCAAACGCATACGTTGACTTCGCCATCGAGACGGGGAAAGCTTTAGAAATCTTTGAGGATGAAGCCGATTTACAGGAGACGATCGAATTTTGGAAGAATCACAAAAAGATCGATTAAGCTTAAACTTGCGACAAAAACAAAATCTTTCTCAGATCCTCCGCCTGCGGCGATTTTGCATCCGCCGTGTATACATCAATTCTATGCATATCACTGCTTCTATCCTTAAATGCCGGGAACAGGAAGCCGCATTCCGGCTCCCCTGGCTCATAATCGCCGCTTACCGGGCAGACCGCGCAGATCAAAAACTGATAGACCTCCTCCGATTCCCACAGGCTTTCTTTATCGGAGGCTTTCAGCGGAACATCGTAACTGCCATGAAAAAAGTAAATGGCATAGGCGCCGTCCGCCCGGTATTTCTGCCCGAACTCCTCATAAAATACGTCCAACATCGCATCATTTTTCAATCCGCACTCTTTCAGCGCCATAAGAAGCTGCCAAATGCTTCCCGGCTTCCTATCCCCTTCTTCAAACGCATATTCCTTCAGCTGCACATTGGTATCTGAAAAGGGAATTGCTTTTGCAATCTCAAGATTTATCTGTTGGTCTTTGGCTGACAATCTTTGAAAATGTTTGTTGAAAGTCCCATCTACAAATCCATCTTCGTCCAGATAGGCACCGGCAATCCTATCAAAGCAGTTCCTCTTCAAAGTCATGCGCCTGGTCAATTCCAGCATATCCTCTCGGTTGATTTTTCCCATATATTGTCCACACTCCCGGTTAAAATAACTACAGTTGTTCCCTTTTATCGCTGTCTTATCCTTCAGAACTGATCACGTCAGCAACTCATCGACATAAAGTGAATGCCCTTAAAAATAGACTCATCAGCCCCTCTTAAATTGTACCATGCAAATCTCTAAATGAAAAGAACGCATCCCACCGAAACCAAAAGCAGCGCCACGCCCCACACAGGAGTAAACAAAACAGCCTGCACCGTCTGTTCATAGGCAATACTATACACGGCAATATTGGCTGCCGCGTGAAAAAGAAACGGGAAGAAAAAGCTCCTCTCCCGCTCATACACGTAAGCTAAAAGAATCCCCATACAGGTTCCGTAGACGCCCTGCACCAGATTCCCGTGAAATGCGCCAAAAAGAATTCCGGAGACAACCACCGCAACAACCGGTCCATAAAACCTGCGCAGTCGATTATAGATGACGCCCCGGAAAAGCACTTCCTCCACCAGCGGCGAAACCAGCCCGTAGAGAAGGATACCAAGACCAAATGCCACGCCATACTGGTGTTTGGCCACCTCTTGGTAGGTTTGCGAGCTGTCGACCAATCCGGTTAATGTCAATAACACATTGAGTCCCACGGAGGAAGAGACAGCCAGTATCACCGTGACAAGCGCCTCTTTCCAGACACACTTTTCAGAGGCCTCCCTCCGTCTAAAACCGGCAAAACTTTTCGGAAATTCGACCTGATTAGTCAATTCTCTTCTCAGTGCCGGAATGAGCGGGCAAATACCCAAAAGCATACAGAGCCCCCCTGTCACACTGCCAGCCGTGGCGGCATGCTCAGCCATCCACCGGCTAAATCCTTCCCCGGAAATGCTCTGCAGCGCGCTCTGCAAAAAAACAAAAATAATGTAGGCTGCATTGTAGACGAGATAATAAAGCAGCCAGGGAAACAACACTTCCCATGCCTTCTGAAAAGGGGGTATATCCCCTCTGCTGTCTTTCATCTCTTTATACTCCTCTCCCCCAGTGTCTTACAACTACTTCCAAAATCTGGCATATTCCTCCTGCACCAATTTTCTGACGCCGTGTCCTTCCACATGATCTTCCATTCCGCCTCAAAAACCTTCGTCTTCCCTAAAGGCTTGTCTCAATAACTTCGCATCATATGGATCATAAGCCTTGGCCGCCGCAGAGTTTTCTACAAAAATCCTTGACTTTTTTCTCCTAACCCCATATAGTTAAAAAAGCGGATTTTATCCGCCGCGGCAAAAGCCGCATAATTGAATAACTTGCTAGGGGAGCTTTCGCTGAGATTGAGTCCGCGTATATGTACGTACTGGGACTCTAACCCTCATCACCTGATGCGGTTAATACCGTCGTAGGGAAGCAGACGTAAATGCCAGCGCAGTGCGCCGCCGTGTTTACATTCTCCCCTCCTTGTTTATTCTAAAGACAAAGGAGGATTTTTTATGTTTTACCATGCAGTAACTGACGATTGGGGGCAAGTCACCTATGTCCCCACCACATTGGGCAACGCGCTGTTGTTTGTCATTCTGGCCGCCCTGCTTGCCGGCGCCGTCGTCTTTGCCAGAAAATATGCTGCCAGTCAAAAAGCAGAATCTGAAAACACCGCCGGAAAGAACAGCAGGCTGACTGTTAAACAGCTCGTCTTCTGCGCCATGTCCATCGCTCTTGGTACCATTCTCTCGGAAATCAAAATTATCGACTTCCCCTGGGGCGGTTCCGCCACGCTCTTGTCCATGCTCGTCATCTGCCTTCCCGGATACTTTTTCGGGCTTGGCGCAGGGCTGATGACCGGCGTCGCCTACGGCGTCCTTCAGCTTCTGGTGGATCCCTACGTTCTCTTTCCCATACAGCTCATCGTGGACTACCTTCTTGCCTTCGGTGCCCTCGGCCTGTCAGGACTGTTCGCAAACAAAAAAAACGGTCTGATCAAAGGATATCTGACCGGTATCCTAGGCAGATATCTATTCGCGGTGATTTCCGGCTGGATCTTTTTCGGCGAGTACGCCTGGGAAGGCTGGCCAGTCTTGCCATATTCTCTAGTATATAATGGCATCTACATATTCGCAGAGGCCGCGATTACGCTCGTGCTGCTTGCCATTCCTGCTGTACGAAAAGGCATCGGCGTCGTGAAAAAAATGGCCCTCACATAAAACAAAGAATCCTCCGCTCTACACAAGGAGGATTCTTTTCTCTCCAATCATTTATAGTTATGTGCAATATACGTTCTATGCAGTCATGAACATCTCATACGCATTAATCGCCTGCTGCATACGAAAGCTGCTGATGCCGCCGTTCCTATCATTTTCTGCCGCAGTCATTGCCGGCTGCACGTTCTCCGCCGTCTCCTGCACCTGCCGTATATCAGATGCCGGCCCGCTCAAAGCCGCCCCTGATAATCCATTGCGCTCAAACCCTGCCGCTGTCTCATCAAGTTCTGACTCCTGTGTCTGTTCCTGCGCAGGCTTCATTATTCTGGCCGCATTGCTCCTGCCGCGCTGCATCTGCATTTCCAACATTCCCTGAAAATCAAGCGTCTGTCCTTTTTCCAAGGGATTCTCATTCTCTGTAATCCCCTTGTACTCTGTCTTTCTGTCAAGTACATCATCCGAAATTCTTGACAGCTTATTCATGCTGGCAGAATTGACCGCGTTTACATGATACACATAGGGCTGAAAACTGATAGCTCCAATCGTCATACCGCTAACCGCTCCTTTCCGCTTTTACAATTTTACACTTTTCCGCTTTTACTCTTTTGCTCTTTTACGCTGAAACTTCCTTCACTTCATTATCATAAAACTTTCCGCACAAATATACAAGATAAAATTGTCAATTATCTTTACCGCAGCACCTCAAGCTGTGGCTTCACCGTCACGGTTACTCCTTATCTGCTATCTCCACCTCCACAGCTGTCATCTCCTGCCGCAAGATTTTGGCCGCCTTAGATACCCTCGACACAATCCAGACATTTGATAAACCATCATAGATCAAAAAAATTCCAATCAACATAACCATCGTATCAATGGCCGCAAAAGGACGGCAAATCAGCAGCACTCCAAAACCCACTGTTAGAATACCTAGCAGCAGAGCAACCCACCACTTATCATATTTATCCTGGCACAGTCCAACTGCCTGTTTAATATTATGTAAACCATGCAGCACGATAATTGCACCCATAATAATGGGAATCAACGCAAGGACTTTCCCTGGGCTGACAGCAATCCATATGCCAACCGCAGCCAGGACAATCCCAAAAATTAGGTTCAATTGAGAATACATGCTGCCGTCTCTGACAAAAAAATATTCCATAATTCTGATCGCTCCGCTCAAAATCAACACCGCTCCCACCGCCGTGCATACAATCCGCATAGTCAACCCTGGCCAAAGTAACAGTACTAATCCCAAAACTACGCATAAAATCGAGGAAGCCATCACGTTTGTTTTCATTTTTTTGAGGAACTTTTCCATTTCAAACTCTCCTTTCTCTTTTTCCGCCCAAATAAAGCTGCCTTATAAATTCCAAAACCCAGAATCGCCCCCAGACAGTTCAACAGTAGATCATCCACATCGAAGGCGCCAAAGGCACTGAAAAGCTGAAACACTTCGATTCCCAGGACAAACACAAAGACATTTATAAGCATCACAAAAAAACGGTCTCCCTCCCTTGCCGCCATGGGAAAAAGAAAGCCGAAAGGCACAAACACCAGTACATTGCCCGCCAGATTCTCTACACTATTCAATTTATAAGCATAATCTATATACATTTTTATTGTTTTAAAAGGAGTAAAATTCGCTGTTCCCAACCCTTCAAGTATGACGTCTTTACGCCATGATGCTGCAATCGCCAGCATCTCTTCGTAAGGAAATTTAAATACTATAACCTTTATGACAATTAAAATGTAGATAGCAAAAAAGAGTTTTGCGGTATTTTTTTTCTGCACACGCACTCTCCCCGCTGTCCTATCAAAATTTTGGCTTTTTCTTATCCATAAACTTCTTAATAATACGCGGCTCTTCCAGCTTCAACTGTGAAGCCTCATGAAACTGTTCCTCCGCTGCTTTCTCCTGTTGTTTTTCCTGTCTGTAAATATCTCTAGTTTCTCTCTCGTACTCCTCCACCACTGCCATATCTTCGGGACGAATTTTGCGAAAATGATTATATCCCGCTGCCAGAATCCGGATGCTCTGTCTGGTCGTTTCAAAAACACCCTCTTCATATAGATTCACAACAATAATACCGATAGGCACCGCCAAAATCATACCCAGTACCCCCGCCGCACGATATCCGATATACAGAAGAAACAGTGTCGGTATCGGATCCATCCCAATGGAATCTCCCACAATTTTAGGCTGAATTACCTGCCGCACCAGTTGTCCGATCAGCCAAATCGCAAGCAGTCCAAACATCATCCTGTAATTCTCTGACAAAAGCTCAATAACCGCCCACGGAACCATCACCGTCCCTGTGCCGAACACTGGCAGCAAATCCAAAACAGCAATGCCAAAGGCAACCAGAAATGCGTAATCCACTCCCAGAATCATCAAGCCGATCACCAGTAGAATATAAATCCAGCACTCGATCTTAAACTGTGCGCGAAAATATCCCCCCACAGCATTCCGAAAACTCCGACGAATCAGATTGAAATGATAACGGACAGACGCCGGCATATATTTCTGTGCTGCTGCAGACATGTATCCTCTATCCGCCACGAAAAAGTACGCAGAAAGCAGGCATATTACCACACTTAAAAAAATGTCGGGAATCTGCTTCGCCACATTTCCCACTGCTTCAAAGGAGGGCAGCTCAATTCTGCTCATCATACTACTCATATAGTTTCCCGCTTCCAGAATAAAATTATCCACAGCATTCTGCATATCCACCGGAAGTCTGTCATAGACACCCTGCAGGTTGGTCCCCACCTTATTTAATTCCGCCAAAATCCTGTTCCAGATAAAAGGAAGCTCATTAATGAAATTAATACCCTCCCTGACCAGCTTTGTGATAATCAAGTATACCACAAGCACCACAGCCGCCAGTACCGCCACAATCACCACCGCAGACATGGCCTTTCGCTTTACCTTTAGTTTCTCCTCAAAGAACCGCACCACCGGGGAAGCTATCATAGCTATAAACCACCCAACGATAAAAGGCATAAAAAACCAAATGCATCTTGGAAGAAGAAACACACACGCAAGCAAAACGGCCAGCGCCGTAAACAGATTCATTACTACTTTCAGATAAATCTTGATGGCTCTCCTCATAGATTCTCCTCCGAGTTGTATCTCTTACGAAAGATCGTGGTTCTTATGATCAAATCGTGGTTTTCAATAGTCAGATTGTGGTCTTTACAATCAGATCATGGTTTTTACGATCAGATTGTGTC
>DLAA01000152.1 GCA_002493835.1 Lachnospiraceae bacterium UBA7060
ACCTGCCCTACCCTTGAGGAGATCGGTGAATATGTTAGAAATCCGGTTTTTATGCTGCTGTGCTCAGAAATCAAAGACACATATCAATGTAGTGAAAAAATAGAGTACAGTTCATGCAGTTTGGAAAAGGGATGGAATGTAAAATTTAAAAAAGCGGGAAGAACATTGTGTACCATATATCCGAGAGAAAATTATTTTACGGTTATGGTTGTTGTGGGCACAAAGGAAAAAGCATCTGTTGAGGAAATGCTGCCAAAGTGTACGGTCGAACTGCAAGATATATATCATCAGACGCAGGAAGGGAACGGTCAAAGATGGATGATGATTGATTTAGAGGTCAAAGATGATTTGTATCATGATTTGCTGCAATTAATCCGGATTCGTCGAAATAGTTAAATTTTAGTTGATAGGGATGGCTAAAACCGCTGTAATCCCTTGGGTGCAAAAAATAACGATAGCCACTCTCAAAAACAGGCTATCGTTATTTTTTACATCATGGGATATTGAAAGTGCGGCAATTCCAACTAAGAAAACGATAGCCGCCCATGCATGGGTACATCTGCCTTTTTGAAAAGTGTTGATTTCAGGGCATTTGAGATAAATGTAAAAACGATAGCACCCACGGGGGAATTGTATCAATCTGGACACGCAATATGGCAGAAGGGTATGCCTATGATAGTTTATATATAGTTTAACTTGAATAGTTGTTTTTATTTAACTTTGCCCCTTATAATTTGAAATTAAAAATCAATATAAATAGAAAAAGAGAATGAGGAGCAGTTTAATGACAGGTGTGGATGTCTTCCCCGGCGCAGGTTTTGGGGGATTATCAATATGAGAAAGCAGACAGTAAGAAGGCGGATTTTTTTATCGAATGCGCTGATGGTTTTAGTAACGCTGGTTCTTTTTTTACTAATCAATGCGGTTGTAATCAAAGTGTATTCCGAATCCATTGAACGGGAATTGGAGAATTCGATGGGAATTGTGATGGATGAGGATGACATGGAAGATATGATTGAAGGATTTACTATCCGTAGGAATGAATTCATCCTGTTGTTTTTGCTGGATGGGCTTCTATGCATTGTAGTGCTTTTTTTGGTAAGCCAGATTTTTACCAGAAGACTGGCAGGTCACATCATGGAACCATTGATTGCTTTGTCAGATGGGGCTGAGCGAATCCGGAACCATGATTTGACGCAGGACATTTCCTATTCGGGAGATATGGAATTTGAGAACGTCTGCCACAGCTTTAATGAAATGAGAGAGGCGATTCTGGAAGGACAGGAGCAGAACCAGAAATATGAAAAGGCTAGAACTGATATGATCGCTGGGATTTCTCATGATATGAGAACGCCGCTCACGGCTATTCGAGGAACTATCAAGGCATTGCTGGACGGGGTGGCCTCCATGCCGGAACAGCAGAAAAAATTTCTGGGAATAGCTTATCGGAGAACCGGCGATATGGATGTTCTGCTGAACCAGTTGTTTTATGTATCAAAATTGGAGACTGGAAATATGCCGCTTACTCTGGATACTATAGAAATATCTGATTTTATCAATAATTATGTGAAAGGGAAGCGCGAACTTTGGGAAAATGAGCAGGTAGAAGTGACTGCGGATACGAAAGAGATCACAGGCTGTGTGTCTGTCGATGTAGAACAGCTTCAGAGGGTGTTTGATAATCTTTTGGAAAATAGCAGGAAGTATGGGGGAGTAACGCCGTTGCGAGTTAGGATCATCCTGGAGCGGATGGGGAAAAGGTTTTCCATCTGTTTTTCGGATAACGGAGTGGGCGTGGCGGAAGAAAAATTACCTTATATTTTTGATGAGTTTTATCGTGTTGATGAATCCAGGAATCAAAAGGAAGGAAATGGACTTGGCTTGTATATTGTCAAATATTTAATAGAAGCTATGGGGGGATGTGTACGAGCTGAGAATGCAGGCGGGCTTCATATTTTTATGGAGATGAGGGAGGAAGAGCAAGATGCCAAATGAAAAGCGTGTGTTGATCGTAGAGGATGACGAGGATATCAGCATGGTGGAGGAAGCCTATTTGGGGGCTTCGGGATTTCAGACGGTGATTGTTGCCAGTGGTGCAGAAGTTCCTGATCTTTTGCAGAAAGAATCTTTTGACTTGATTCTGCTTGATTTGATGCTTCCAGGGAAAAGTGGTTATGAGGTGTGCAGGGAAATTCGAGACAAGGTAGATATTCCGATTCTGATGGTGACGGCAAGGACAGAATCTGTGGATAAGATTCGGGGGCTGGGAATTGGGGCAGATGATTATATCGCAAAGCCTTTTGATCCGGCAGAACTGGTGGCGAGAGTAAACGCGAATATAAGACAGTATAGTCGGATGCTCTCTAAATGCTCTGAACAAAAAAATGAGGAATTGGAAGAAATACGGGCTGCCGATTTGCGGATTCTGCTGGACAGCTGGAAAGTTTATAAAGGAGACCGGGAGATCAAGTTTCCAAACCGGGAATTTGAGTTGTTAAAATTTCTTGCAATGAATCCCAATATTGTATTTTCAAAAGAACAGCTCTTCGAAAAAATATGGGGATATGATTATATAGGGGATAGTGCCACTGTGATGGTGCATATTAATCGTATTCGGGAAAAAATAGAAGACGATAGTAAAAATCCGAAGATTCTGGAAACAGTGTGGGGAGCGGGATACCGCTTTAATAAGTGAAAATTCCGCAAAATCCGTCAGGCGGTCTTATGTATTGTTTCAATTACTGTGCGCTTCTGGAAGAGCCGGGCGGGGGTGTCAAATAATGTTTAGAATTTGTTTATAAAAATACCTTCTGTTTGTTTAATGCAGATTGTTAAGATAACTGCAATAAACAGAACAGGAGGGATTTTATGTTAAGAGAAGGTATGAACGGATTTTGCATGGCACTAGCGGACAGCGTGCCGGGAGTGTCAGGGGGAACCGTCGCGTTTATTATGGGATTCTATGACCGGTTTATCGGTTCTGTCCATGATTTGGTGTTTGGAAAGTGGGAAGAAAAAAAGACAGCACTTTTGTATCTGGTAAAGCTGGGCATAGGATGGGCGGTTGGAATGCTGTTGGCAGTGGTTGTTTTGTCGGCATTATTTGAAAACCATATTTATGTAGTCAGTTCCTTGTTTTTTGGATTTGTTCTTGGTGCGGTGCCACTGATTGCTGAGGAAGAGATAGAAAGTTTGCGGAAAAAGCCGCAGGGCTTTGTCTTTACCGTGGCCGGGCTGGCAATTGTCATTGGCATTACAGTGGCGAATGGCAAATCAGGTGCTGCAGCTATGGATCTGGCAAGGTTTTCTGTTCCTTTGGCAGCTAATTTGTTTTTTATTGGCATGATTGCTATTTCGGCAATGTTTCTTCCAGGAATATCTGGTTCTACGCTGCTTTTAATTTTTGGAGCGTATATTCCGGTAATCATGGCAGTAAAAGGGGTTTTATCTCTGGATTTTTCCTACGTTCCCTGCCTTATGTTTTTTGGGTGCGGCGTACTTGCCGGGGCGGTAACGGTGGTAAAAGCGATTAAGGTATGCCTTGAGAAACATCGTTCCCAAACAATCTACTTGATTTTAGGAATGATGACAGGTTCCCTGTATGCGATTAGTATGGGGCCGACGACACTGGAAACAGCAAAAGCTCCTTTAAACATTGGTAATTTTTCCCTTATTCCAGCAATTATGGGTGTTGCACTGGTATTTGGGATGCAGATGATAAAAGAAAGAAGTGTAAGACATGGGAATTGAAATTTGTATTTTAGATTGGATACAAGGTATTCGAACTCCGATTGGAGATATGGTGATGACTTTTATTACAAGGCTGGGAGACGCAGGGGCAATCTGGATTCTATTGGCAGTTGCTTTGCTGATTATTCCAAAGACTAGGAAAAGCGGGATGGTGTTGGCAGCAGCATTATGTGTGGATGTTATCCTATGTAATGGAATATTAAAAAATTTGTTCGGGAGAATACGGCCTTGCGATGTAAATACTTCTATTCAGCTTTTGATTCCAAGGCCGGATGATTTTTCTTTTCCGTCAGGACATACGGCGGCATCTTTCACGGCAGTGGCAGCGCTTATGATGGCTGGGAAACAAAAGTTGTGGAAACCGGCTCTGGGACTCGCGGTTTTGATCGCATTTTCGAGGCTGTATTTATATGTACATTATCCTACAGATATTCTGGGCGGCATGATTGTGGGAGTGGCTGCCGGGATGATTGGTTATTTGACAGTGGAAAAATTGGAGCAATGGAAGGAAAATGAGCGAAAAATGAGCGAAAGGTGAAGGGGCAAAAACAATAGTAGAACAGAGGAGATGAAAATATGTCTGTTGTAATTATTCCGGCATATAAACCGGATCAGGCTTTAAAAACAATTACGGATGAACTTTGGGAATATGGATGCCAAATTATTGTAGTGGATGATGGGAGCGGTGATGAATATAAGCAGATATTTGATCAGATAGGGGATATCTGCATTGTGCTTTGCCATAGGGAAAATCTTGGGAAAGGTGCGGCAATCAAAACGGCGTTGTCTTATATAAAACAGGAGATGGGAGAACATGAATTGATTGGCATAATGGACTGCGACGGGCAGCACTTATCGAGAGACATGCAAAAGCTGCTTCAAGCTGCCAGGACACATAGAAGAACGCTGGTACTTGGCGTTCGGAGAGTCGGGAAAGAAATGCCGTTTAAATCCAGGATGGGGAATCAGATTACAAGAAATGTCTTTCGGCTTGTCAGTGGTGTAAAAGTATCAGATACACAGACAGGACTTCGGGCATTTGATTCAGAGTTGACAGAAAAAATGCTTTCTGTAGAAGGGGAACGGTATGAATATGAAATGAATGTACTGATGAGCTGCGCCAAAGAAAAGATTCCCATTAAAGAAGTTCAGATCAGCACGATCTACCGGGATAAAAACAATTCCAATTCGCATTTTAGGGGATTCAGGGATTCGCTCAGGATTTACAAGGAAATTATAAAATTTACCCTGTCATCCTTTTCAAGTTTTCTATTGGATTATCTGCTGTTTTCCATGTTGATGTTCTTTTTGCCGCACACTGCTATTCCTATATTGTTTGCAAACATAGCGGCGAGAATCATCAGCGCATTTTATAATTACAGTGTGAATTGTCGTTTCGTATTCCATACGGGCCAAAAGGTGAGTAAAGCGGCCGGATATTTTGCTCTAGCAGGTTTTATATTGGTAATGAATAATTTGATTTTAGAGCTGTTCGTGCATAGTTTCTGTGTGCCTGTTTATCCGGCAAAACTGTTGACAGAGTGTTTGCTGTTTGTTATAAGCTGGCTGATACAAAAGTATTTCATATTTCGGAAAGTGAAATGGCAGGCAGCAATGCATTCCTTCACAGGTGGAAAGGTAAAGGCATGAAAAAGCGGATTATAAGGATTGCAATTGATATAACAGTAGCAGCGATGATTATTCTTGCGGAATGGATAGCAGGTTATAAACTTCCGCAGAAAGGAATCAGGGCAGCGGCATTTGTGCAGGCGGTAAATAGGATAGAGACAGAACAGGAAATTCTAGAGACAGAACAGGAAATCCCAGAGACAGAACAGGAAATTCCAGAGACAGAACAGGAAATCCCAGAAACACAACAGGAAATTCCAGAAACACAACCCGATTTCCTACAGAGAACTAGTATAGTTATGGATACGCAGGACTGGCATAAAAAGTTTGCAGATAAATTTACGGATACAGTTGTTGCAACGGATACTTCCTACAGCAGTCCGAACTTATCCATTCAATTGTCGTATCAGCATTATGATACGGGGAGACTGGATCTGTCAGAGTCTGGAAAGCACAAGAAATACGGAACGCAGGTTTCTTATGTCCTTGCGGATATCTATGTGGGGGAAATCACCTGTTTGAAGACCGCCTTTGCACAGAATACGTACGGTGTGGGATATACGGAAAAGCTGTCGGATATGTCGGGCACAATGAGGGCGGTGCTTGCTGTAAACGGTGATTCTTACAGCAATAACCGACACAAGGATAATGGGACAATCATCAGGAACGGTGTGGTTTACAGGGACAGTCCCACGGATATGGAAACCTGCGTGCTAAACTGGGATGGGACGATGGATATTTATAGCCCGGATCAGATGGATCTGCAGGAACTAATTGAAAAGGGGGCGTATCAGAGCTGGATATTTGGCCCAAGTCTGTTGGATGAGAGTGGAAAAGCAAAATCAAAAGAATCTTTTCGCACATGGAGTTATATTAAGGAGTCTCATCCAAGGACAGCACTCGGGTATTTTGAGCCAGGGCATTATTGCCTTTTGTTGGTGGATGGACGACAGAAAAGCAGCAGGGGAATGTTTCTTGAAGAAATGGCAAAAGTGTTTGAAGATTTGGGCTGCAAGGCAGCTTATAACATGGATGGAGGGCATTGTTCGTTTATGACTTTTCAGGGCAGAACGGCGAACCATCCTTATAAACCGGAACATGAGGTGACAGACGGAATTTTTTTTACGGAGGGATTGCGATGAACATGTTCAGAGGATTTTTATTGCACATTGGCGTAATTTGCAGCTTTGTCTGTATTGCAGCAAAAGTATTGGATTGGTATAACCCATATATGGACTTTACTGGGCATATTGGGTCCATGCAGCTGGCCTTATATTTTGCTGTGATTATGTTAGCATTTATAAAAAAGCCACAGAAGAAATTTCACAAAAAAAGATAATCGAAGGGTGAGACAGATGGGACGACAAAGCGGAAAAATAAAGAGTCACAAAAAGGCGGGAAATGTCCTTCAATCAGATCCAATAAGTGCAGATAAAGAGAAAATGAGGGAACTCACGGAGAAAAAGAAGAAACTGGAGAAAGAACTCGATGAGCTGAAAGGAGATACGGCAAAGGGGAAAGTCGTATGTACATTTGTATTTTTGTTGTCAACCGGTTTGCTGCTCGGTATTTTTGCAGGCATGATTAAGCTGAATATAGGTGGATTTGCGGGTACTTTTTTGGCTCCGCTCATAGGGGATGTGCCTGTTGCACGGAGCATTTTGCCCGCAGAAATGCAAAGGGAAAGTCCGGCTGAGCAGGCGGCGGAGGCGGAAGCAGCAGCGGAAGCGGAAGCAGCAGCAGCGGAAGCGGAGGCAGCAGCGGAAGCGGAGGCCGCGGCGGAGGCGGAAGCAGCAGCGGAAGCGGAGGCAGCAGCGGAAGCGGAGGCCGCGGCGGAGGCGGAAGCAGCAGCGGAGGCGGAGGCAGCAGCGGAAGCGGAAGCAGCAGCGGAAGCGGAAGCAGCAGCGGAAGCGGAAGCAGCAACGGAGGCGGAAGCAGTAGCGGAAGCGGAGGCCGCGGCTGCTTTGCAGGATTATGTGGATACCTATTCTGCAATGAACCCACAGGATGCGGCAAAATTATTTGAAAGTATGATACCGGATCAAGAAGATGTGGTGATCAGTATTATGGAAAATCTTACGCCAAAAGGGCGGGCAGCTATCCTTTCGAGTATGAGTGTTGCCAATGCGGCAGACTTGACGAAGAAAATGCAGCAGAAGGTAGAGGAAAAAACTTTGCACTAAAAGCGAAAAAGGAGTTTAGGAAAAATGAAGTCATTATCAATTATAGTGCCGTGTTTTAATTCGGAAAAATATATGAGGCGCTGCCTGGATTCTTTGATAACAGGCGGGCATGATGTGGAAATTATAGTGGTGGATGACGGTTCGGACGATGGGACAGGAGAAATTGCAGAGCACTATGCAAGGCGGTTCCCGGAGATTGTGACGGTGGTGCATAAAGAGAACGGTGGTCACGGCTCAGGTGTAAATACCGGTCTATGCCTCGCTTCAGGGAAATATTTTAAAGTTGTGGATTCAGATGACTGGCTGGAAGAGGAGGCATACAGACAGTTGTTAGAGCAGATAAGAAAATGGTCTGAGCTGGAAGGGCCGGGAAGCAGTTTTATATCACCGGATCTGTTGATACAAAATTATACGTACAATCATCTGGATGAAGGGATGAAAAAGGTGATGAGTTACCGAAATGTATTTCCTGAGAGACAAGTCTGTACATGGGATGAAATAAAATCCTTCCGGCCGTCCCAGTATTTAATTATGCATGCTTTGATATATCGGACGGATGTGCTGAGAAAATCGGGTTTGGTTTTACCGGAGCATACATTTTATGTAGATAATATTTTTGCCTATTACCCTTTGCCTTATGTGGAAACGCTATATTATATGGATATTAATTTGTATCAGTATTATTTAGGCAGGGAAGACCAGTCAGTGAACGAGAAAGTATTGATTTCCAGAATCGAGCAGCAGATTAAAGTGACAAAGATTGTTGCGGAATGTGTGGATTTAATGGAGGTAAGAGAACGGCATCCAAAGCTTGCAAATTATATGTGCAGAAATGTATCCATTATGATGGCGATATCGTCGATCCATCTGCTGCTGTCCGGAGAGGAAGAGGCAAGGACAAGGCATCGGGAAATTTGGGCAGAGATGAAGAGGGAAAATCCGGGTTTGTATTACCGGCTGCGCTACACGAAATTGAGCGGATTGACCAACCTGCCAGGAAAGTTGGGAAAGAAGGCTACCGTTGACGGATACCGGATTGCAAAGAAAATTTATAAATTTCAGTAGATACACCAAAATCATCAGACCTGTATGTATAAAATGTATTTAATATATAACAACAAGGGTCTGTCGAGAAATAAATCGTTCCAAAGGAAGCTTTTTGCCGTCCTCTATCCACTGACGGTACAGGATCATGGAGTTTGTGACATAAAAAGTAAAAACAAGGTTTTTTGCATACTCATCCATTCCAAGAGCACCTTGGTTATCCGCTATCCGATGCTGCATAATTTTTTTGTTGATGCTGTTAAATACGTTTTGATAGCTTCCATTACAAATCAGCCGCTCATGCAGCAGTGGCATATTTGTAGCAGATTCAAAAAATAAGCGAGTTAAGTCTTTGATGTCTTTCATCTTTGTATAGGAGACTTTGCGTCTGATAAAGGTATCGGCAATTTCATCCTGCAATGAGGTCCTTTTAAATGTAGCGCGTTACAGTCATGAAGATCTTTACACACTGTACAACAGTGATGCCCTGGATATGACGCTCGCCGAGCATTCCGAAAAGCCGCCATAGGCGTGTTATATGATGAACTCTCCAAGGGAATGGAAAGCCTGAAAAAGGGCGATGTTTATACGATTGATGAAGCATGGGAGGAAATTGACAAAATATAATGCTGGATAAACCAAAGAAATATAAAATCGTAATATTTAGGGACGCGCTTTGGGATATTAAGTCAACAAAAAAGTATATTCTTGACACATTCAAATATTGAGAATATGTGGGAAATCTTTCAAAATAATGTATTCATAGACAATAAAAACGGCCATACAAGAAAAATAATGTTCTTGTATGACCGTTCAATTTTATTGTCTTAATAGTAGTTGATTTATAACGGATCACATTAGCGCGAGGAGATTTCTTTATCATCAACAAGGAAGGAATCGCCGTCTTCCACGATACACACCATAGTTTTTCCGGTGTTCAGTTCGATTTCGTTTCCGGCGTCATCATAATATCTTGTTGCGCCATAATCAGAGGTCTTTTCCCAGTTTACGTGGATACCCCGGCCATTTGTGAAAAACCAGCCATCTCTGGTGGTGTCGTGGCATTGGAAAGCCAGGTAGCCCTTGGCATCTCTCACTTCGTAGTAGGTATTCTGAATCAAAATATTCTTGAAGGCAAGCTGCTTTCCGTTGGCCAAATCTGTATGCGGGCCATCGGAAGAACCGGACAGATGCTGAAACCTGTCATAGAGCCCCGTGGCGCTGTTATAGACAAAATAACAGTTAGTGACAGGATAAGTGGGTGACATGTCGATTCTGTCTGCGCTGATGGAATCACTGTATTGTGACAGATCGTTTGGCTCATTTGCAGGGGCAAAACGATAATGTTGTTCATCGGCGTAGCCGTCGCGCAGACTAGTGGCGTAACCTAACGTGTCAATATCGGCCAGAATGCCTGCCGCATCAACAAAGGCGTTATCGGTTGAGTTCACAGCATTCTTATCACGCCAGAAATTACTGCTGGTCTTACCGTCAATGTCGTCTGTGCGGCTGATTACCTCGTTTATGTAGAAGGGACCACCAAAATGGACATAGAGAGCATCCCACTCAAAAGCCCAGTACACATAATAGTCACGGCAGCTTCTTACATTGCCAAGTTTGTCGGCGTTTTGCCAGTCTTGGAATATGGCCATCAGACGAGTAATACTGCCTTCCACGTTACATTCGTATAGAATGTCCGCGTTGGAAATCCCGTAATGGGATGCAGTTTTGGTGTTGGGGATCATGATGGCCAGGGGCCTCGTGTTGTTAACTGTTTCGTCGACCCATTCGTTAGTGATGCGGCTTCTGACCATACCTTCCTCAGGCGGTGTATTCGCGTCAGTATCAGTGCCCGTATTCGTATCTGATTCTTCCGGTTCTACCTTCTCTTCAGGGATATCATCAATGGTTTGTTCCATAACGGGAATTTCCACACCCGGATCCTTTACTGCTTCCTCCTCTTTCTTGCCGCAGCCTGCAAGGAGCAGGGCGGAAGACAGAGTAAGGAGGAGCAAAAATTGAAGTTTCTTCATGTCGGTCATTCTCCTTTACTATTTGTTCTTTTGTTCTTTCGTCATTGCTTACCCATTTGACATTTGAGATTATGATACAATAGTTTCCATGAAATAGCAACTTGCGTATGGATAAATGGATTTTGGTCTTTGCGATTTCTGGATGTCCTATTGGTCTGTCGATTCAGGTGGATGGTGTAGCGTGTTGGTATGAAGGTGATAGTCTGGGTTCCCTGCCAGAGGAAGTACGCCAAAGGATATACGCTGAAGCAGGAGATGATTTTCGGGTAGTATTTAGGCAAAACGCACGAATGTTGCCGATGTTTAAGAAATGTTTAGATATTTTATTCGATGAGTTTAGTTTTTTCCCTTATTGTTTCATTAAAAGTGGTAATTGCAATGATTTGTGATTGAGAGCAGGAGGGAATAAAAGGATGCAGACAAGAGATCATAAAATGCTTGCGGAGCTGTTAGCGGATGAAATGGGGCAAAGAGTTCCCTATCTTTATAAAAAGGCACTAATTCTGGGCAGCATTGAGCCGGATAGGAATCCATTTACCTATTTACATGGTTTTACAAGGGGCGAAAAGTTTCATGGACATAATTATGAGAACATTTTATTGATAATGAAGAAGCTTTTTAATTCTGTTCAGAAAGAAAAAAGTTTGGGATTTAGGAAATATTATCGTCTTGGAAAATTAATACACTATGTGGCAGATGCTTTTACCTTTCCTCATAACAAAGAATTTTGTGGGAATTTGAGAGAACATTGCAGATACGAGAGCGTACTTCATGTTCAATTTTATGATATTTTACAAAAGCAAAAGATGACAGGAACGACTGGGAAAGGTATTGGCAGTTTTCGGCATATAGAAGTTTTACATAAAGAATATTTGAAAAAAGCCGGGACCTTTGAAACGGATTGTAGATATATTTTGCAGGCGGCTGTCATGCTGTTATGAATTCAAAAACAGACTGTTTTGTATTCGGATTTGGTTCAAGTGAAAAATTCAGTGGAAATTTTGGTGATAGGTGTGGGCAGCTTTTGAAGAAAGAATGTCCGCAGTGCAGGCAGTCGATATGTCCTCTTCCTAGTGCAGCAACTGTGGTAAAAATGAAAATAACTTCTCGGAATCTCAAT
>DLAA01000120.1 GCA_002493835.1 Lachnospiraceae bacterium UBA7060
ACTGCGATGACACGCGTCGAGAATATCAAATTCTCGACTGCGATCAAGGCATGTTTGAGACTCCGACTCAAACTGCCGATTGAAAAATAAGGTCATCAGACTTATTTTTCAATCTTTCCTCCATATTTTATCACTTTTTTTCTTACTTAGAATAATCAAAGAAACCAACGCCTGTCTTTCTGCCAAGTTTCTTCTCCTCAACCATCTTCTTGAGAAGGGGCTGGGGTGCATACTTCTCGTCCTTCGTCTCATTGTAGAGCACTTCCATAATAGCTAAGCAGATATCCAAGCCAATCAGGTCTCCAAGGTGCAGCGGGCCCATGGGATGAGATGCACCGAGCTGCATAGCCACATCGATATCCTCCGCGGAAGCGGTGCCTGCATCCAGAACTCCGATCGCCTCGTTGATCATCGGAATCAGGATTCTGTTTACCACAAAGCCGGGAGCTTCCTTTACCTGTACAGGAGTCTTGCCGATCTCCTCAGCGATCTTGGTGATCTTGTCTACCATATCCTGTGGGGTATTCTCGCCTCTGATTACCTCAACCAGTTTCATTCTGTCTGCCGGGTTAAAGAAGTGCATACCGATCATCGGTCTGTCAAGTCCCTCACCGATCTTGGTGATAGAGAGGGAGGAAGTGTTGCTTGCAAACATGCAGTCCTTCTTCACGATGCCCATCAGCTCTTTGAAAATGGCCTGTTTGATCTCCATCTTCTCAAGAGCGACCTCAATGATCAGATCACAGTCTGTGCAGATGCCATTCAAGCCTGTGGTAATCTTGCCCATAACCTCGTCAGCCTTCTCCTGTGTGATCTTCTCCTTGCCGACAAGGAAGTTCATGTTCTTCTGGATCTTAGCCTTGCCGCCCTCAGCGAACTCCTCTTTGATATCACAGAGACAAACCTCATAACCGTCTGTCATGGCAAATGCCTGCGCAATACCGGAACCCATGGTTCCTGCACCGATAACACCTACTTTCATTGTAAGTCCTCCTTTTGATTTAATATTAAAATGTCATTTTTACTTTTCCTTACATTTAATGCCGTAATTTCCTCTGCTGCCTGATTCATATCCCCTGTAAATCTCATAGGATATACCGTCAATGACCACTTCATCCTCCCCGCGAAACTCATACTGCCAGTCATTCTCGCCACAATATCTGGCAATCGCATCCTTGGCAGCTTCGTGGGTCGGGTAAGCCGATGAATTCTCATAAGGAACCCAAAACGTTTTTTTCATAGGCAGTCACCTCTATTTACGCGTTTTTAAATGGTTCCTTCACCTTCTCCTTGTTTTTGTCCAGGAAGAAAGCCATGCCATATTTCTGATCCTCTGTCTCAAAGCAGTCGCCAAAGAGCTTCTCCTCGATCACGATCGCCTCGTCCATACCAACCTCTAATCCGTCGTTGATCGCTTTCTTACAGTTGCGCACAGCGATAGGCGCATTCTTCGCAATACCCGCAGCCATCTTCTCTGCCGCCGCCATCAGCTCTGCCTGGGGATATACCGCATTCACAAGACCGATGCGGAGAGCCTCGTCAGCCTTGATATTTCTTGCGGTGTAAATCATCTGCTTCGCCATGCCAGGGCCAACAATTCTCGCAAGTCTCTGGGTGCCGCCGAAGCCAGGGGTAATGCCAAGACCCACCTCAGGCTGTCCGAATACGGCGTTGTCGGAGCAGATTCTGATATCACAGCTCATGGAAATCTCACAGCCGCCGCCAAGCGCAAAGCCGTTCACCGCAGCGATTACGGGAATTGGGAAAGTCTCTAACTTGCGGAACACATCATTGCCCTTCTTGCCGAAAGCCTCGCCCTCTGCCTTGGTCAGAGTGCTCATCTCACCAATGTCAGCCCCGGCTACGAAGGATTTCTCACCCGCACCCGTCAGAATCAGGCATCTCACTTCATTTAAATCCACACCGTCAAGAACCTCATTCAGTTCATCCAGAACTGTGGAGTTGAGCGCATTTAAAGCCTTCTCACGGTTGATCGTGATTGTGCCGACCTGGCCTTTCACTTCATATAATACAAATTCCATTGTATGTATCTCCTTTTTATTATTTTTACAGACTGCGGAGAATGCCTGTTTTGGGCATTCTCCCAAACACGGTTTTGAACATCTAAGCCATCTTCACTGCCTTTTCCCCCGTTTTATAACAGGATAAATTTAGATGTTCTTCCCATTTTAGTCCATTTCAACAATGGTTGCGCATCCCATGCCGCCGCCGATACACAGTGTTGCAAGACCCTTCTTTGCACCCTTTGCCTGCATCTCATGGAGCAGTGTTACGAGAATACGTGCACCAGAAGCGCCTACCGGGTGGCCGAGCGCGATTGCGCCGCCGTTAGGATTGAGCTGCTTGTCTACATCAATGCCAAGCTCCCTGCCTACCGCTACAGACTGTGCCGCAAACGCCTCGTTCGCCTCAATGATATCGAAGTCTTCGATCTTATAGCCGGCTTTCGCCATAACCTTCTTCGTAGCGGGAACAGGACCGATACCCATAATCTCCGGTCTGCAGCCTGCAAGCGCGCCTGCCACGAAGGTTGCCATGGGCTTCACGCCCAGTTCTTTCGCCTTCTCCTCACTCATCACAACGATTGCAGCCGCACCGTCGTTGATGCCGGATGCATTACCCGCTGTCACAAAACCATCAGGATTGATGGTGCGAAGCTTCTGCAATCCCTCAATGGTAGAACCTGGTCTCGGCCCCTCATCAACCTTGAACTCTACCATCTCTTTTTTCTTCTTCACCATAACAGGGACAATTTCTTTGTCAAACGCACCGCTCTTCTGTGCCGCTTCCGCCTTTAACTGGCTCTTTAAAGCAAACTGATCCAGCTCTTCACGGGTAAGCCCCCACTCTCTGCAGATATTGTCCGCAGTCATAATCATGTGATAATCATTGAATGCATCCCAAAGAGCATCCTTGATCATGGTATCTACCAGAGTGCCATTGTTCATTCTATAGCCGTAACGCCCCTGCATCACAGCGTAAGGAGCCATAGACATATTCTCCATACCGCCTGCTACCACGATGTCAGCGTCGCCTGCCTGAATCATCTGTGCAGCCATGTTCACGCAATTTAAGCCGGAACCGCAGACCACGTTGATAGTAACCGCAGGAACCTCATTGGGAATGCCTGCTTTAATGGAGGACTGGCGCGCTACGTTCTGACCCTGTCCTGCCTGAATTACACAACCCATATACACCTGATCCACTTTTTCAGGAGCCACGCCTGCTCTGCTTAACGCCTCCTTGATTACAATTGCTCCAAGCTCTGCTACCGGTGTAGTGCTTAATCCCCCGCCCATCGTGCCGATTGCTGTACGGCAGGCGCCTGCCAAAACTACTTTTTTTGCCATCTTTTTCTCCTCCATATCTGTGTTATTTTTGCTAGAAGCTCTTGGTCAGAGCTTATCGACGATTGTAATTTTCCTTCATTCTCCGCCGTTCCTATTGTATCATAGCGATTTCTTTTTTGCAATCTAACATGCCGGCATTATATCGCAAATCTCTCCATCAGATCCACCATAGTTTCCACCTGTGTTTTCTGCTCCTCACTTACCGCAGCCGTCTCCTCCGAAGTCGCCGAGTTATTATCAACGGCAGAAGAAACCTGCGTTACATTTTCATTCAGCTCCTGCATGCGCATCGTGTCTCTCTTTAGGATCTGTTCGATCTGGCCCATCTTCTCCGTGGCTTCTCTCGCGTCGGTCATAACCACAGTCATGTTGGCTTCTGTTTCCTCCGCAATGGAAATACTCTTGTTCATCACCGTAACAGTCGTCTCAATCAGCTCCGTCGTCCTGCCTGCCGCCTTCGCCGACTCACTGGCCAGGTTTTTCACCTGCTCCGCTACAACGGCAAACCCTTTTCCGGC
The DNA here is from genome assembly GCA_002493835.1 of Lachnospiraceae bacterium UBA7060. Lineage (GTDB taxonomy): Bacteria > Bacillota > Clostridia > Lachnospirales > Lachnospiraceae > UBA3282. The sequence goes on from DLAA01000120.1 coordinate 3,890, forward strand.
CTCGCCCGCCCTCGCCGCTTCAATCGCTGCATTCAGAGCCAGCAGGTTCGTCTGGGACGCGATATCCTCTATGGCCCCTATGATCGTACCAATCTGTTCCGAACATTTGCCCACTTCCTGAATGGAAGCCTTCAATTCCTGCAGTTTCTCATTACCCTTTGTCAGTGTCCTGCCCGCTTCAGAAGCCATGGCTGCGGATTCCTCCGCTTCATGCGCATTTTTTTCCATACTCTTTGTCATGGCATCAAACGCCGTCATCAGTTCTGATACCTGCGCCGCCTGAAGCGTACAGTTTTCCGCAAGATCCTGTGCAGCAAAAGCAAGCTGCTCCGATCCGCTGTCAATCTGTCCCGAGACTGCCTGTATCGTCCGGATGGTCTCCCGCATCTTCTCACCAATCTGTATAAAGGAGTCTTTGATCGTTACGAATTCGCCTACATATTCCTGCTTAATCTCAATCCGATAATTTCCATCGCCCATCTTTTCGAGCGTCTGGGTAATCTCCTCTATCATACTGAGTAAGTTCTGCTTCATAAAGGCAATCGCAGCAACCATCTTTCCAACTTCGCTTTCATCCTCCTCCAAATCAAGCTCCACATGGAATTCACCGCCGGCAAGCACAGTCATCTGATCCGACACCTTTATTATCGGCTCTAAGAGCTCTTTCTCTGAGAATTTTATCGTTTTTAAAAGTTCTCTTACAACATACACGAAAGATAATGCAAATAGGAACTCAAATATGTACTGCAAAATCTTCAAAACAGCCTGTATGCGGTCCTTCCTATTCAATATAGCAAGAATCGTCTCATCTGTCTGTAAGTTTATCTGATCAACCGAATTCCCATACTCTGCGCTGAACACACAAGACTGCGCTGCCGCCAAATCACCCGCCTGCACATCCGCGATTGCCTCCTGCTCCAGCGGAACAAGCTGATCGGACATGGAAGCTATTTGATTTAGGCTTGTCCACTCGTCTTCCCTGAGCGCACAATGCTGCAAAGTCTCAAGCGCCTGCTCTCTGTTTTTGTCCACATTCAGTTCCTGCATGTAGCCTTCATAGTATTTCTGGTCTCCCGTGACTGCATAAGACTGTATATCATAAGTCAGCGTCTTGGATGCAATCCGATACTGATTCAGCGCCACCGTTGTGTTGATCTGTGCACTGCGTATGTTGGACAGGCCCATATTAAACAATATAAATCCCACCAGCAGCACAGCTCCAACCACCACTGATATTAGTGCCTGTCGAACCAGCCTCTTTAACTGCGCCGCCTGGCTCTTGTTTTCCGATACTCCACTGATTGTTTTCCCCATAATCCCTCTCCTAATTAAATAACAATTTTTACATGTTGTATAAAACAATTGCTTACATATTTAGAGTATATCTGAATCAAGGATCATTTTCAACAATTTATTTTCCTTATCCAAATTGTTTTTTGTGCGTTTTTTGCAAATGAAGCTATTGTGTTCTATGTTCTATTTTCTTCTTGTACGCTTCCACCGCCGGATCCGTCATCGGAACAGTTCTTCTCCACTCTCTACTGTCTCCAATCTTCTCCACCTCACAGCGGTTTCTGTAGAGAAACTTGCTGAGCGCATAACAGTCCACCCAAATTTCATTGTCGCTCTCCTTTTGGGATTCATCAAAGATAAGCTGCAGCCCCCAATGCAAATGCACGGTCTTGATATTGTTCACATTTTCTTTCGCGCTGTAACCAGTATGCCCCATATATCCAATCACATCCCCCGCAGTCACCACACTGCCCTCCTCAAGCCCCTCCGCATAAGGATAATTTTGGCGTAAATGTGCATAATAATAGTATCGCTTCCCGTCAAAGCTGCGGATACCGATGCGCCATCCGCCATACTGATTCCATCCCAGAGCCTCCACATAGCCGGATTCCACTGCGATGATCGGCGTGCCGATCAGCCCCATCATGTCATGTCCCAGATGGGGTCTGGAATAGCCGTAGCTCCTTGCTGAACCGAAGTCGTCGTAATGACTGTAATCAAACCCTTTCGCAATAGGGGAAAAAGCTTTCAGACCATAATAATGTTTCCCGCCCAAGGTAAACTCTCCCGTCATTCCCCCTAAAACTGCAGTATACGCCTCCAGATAATAATCATAATATTCCATATCTTTTGTCAGTTCTTCCACAGTGCTTTTGCTCTCTTGCAGCTTTTTTGCCGCATCCTCAATCTGCCGGACACTGTTTTTATCGAAAGTGCCGCCGGTTTTTGCAGCCACATAAGCCAAAAGTTCAATCCAATTCAAATGAATTTCATCCTTGTAAGTATCAACATCGAAATTATAAGCTGCCTCCATCGCCTCATCTGTGACATTAAAATCCACCCATTTGATAAAGTTTCCATCAGCGGTCACCTCAACTGCCTGTTCCCGCGTGAAAAGCCGGTTGTTTTCCCGCCATTTTGAGAAATTCCACTTACCTGAAAGTTCTCCCGCGATACACACACATCCCAGAGCAAGCATCCAGAGCATTCCCAGCCTGAAAGCGATTCCTCTCCATCTATATTTTTTACACCTTCCCCTGCTTTTTCCCATTCGATATCCCTCACACACGCCGGCTTTACCATATCGCTTTTACCGTAAATATATGTACGCCATAGCAGTGTTATGCCAGAAGACATCCTTCTGAAAGTATATTAGACGATAAACAAATAACCAATTGTCTTGCACTGCATATCTTGTTATGATAAAACTATATCCGAATCATTCAATGGAGGATCTGCGTATGAGAGAAAACATCCGAAAATGGCTGGCAGGACGGGAACTTTTTGTATTCAGCATTGCTACGGTAATGCTCCTGTTTTTATCCGCTCTTTTTTTAGCACCGCCCGGCGAACTGATGCGGGGCATGGTGACCATCATTCTCACCAGAGACGCCCTGGTCACGGACTATTTTAAGCTGGCTGGATTCGGCGCCGCATTTTTTAACGCGGGGCTTGTGATGGGGCTCGGAGTTCTTCTGGTCTGCCGCCAAAAAATTCCCTTCACGGGACTCACTATGGCTGTTCTCTTTATCAACGCCGGATTCGCCCTCTTTGGCAAAAATCCGGTAAATGTCCTGCCAATGCTTCTCGGGACTTGGCTCTATGCGAAATTTCACCACTCCGGAATGAACCGCTTCATTTACACAGCCCTTTTTGGCTCCTGTCTGGCTCCTATGGTGACTGAGCTTTTGTATCTTCTGCCCTTTTCCTTTGTGTGGAATCTTCTAATTTCAGTGGCTGTCGGCATTTTTGCGGGCTTTGTTCTGCCACCCCTCTCTGTACATACAGCCTCCATGCACATGGGCTACAATCTCTTTAACATGGGATTTGCGGGCGGCCTTTTCGCCTTTGTAATGGTATGTGTTCTTCAATCCTTTGGACTGGAAAGCAACAGTGTATTCATCTGGAGTTACGGCAGGCCCCTTTGGCTGCTTGCCGGCCTATATCTTTATTTCACGGTTGTTCTGCTCTTTGGCCTATTTTTAAACAACTGGAAATTAAAGCCGCTTTTTAAACTGATGCGGCATCCCGGCCGCGCCGTGGCCGATTTCGTCCTGATGGACGGTGTGCCGACTGTATTGATCAATATGGGGATTATCGGATATGTCTGTACCACCTACATCCTGATCATAGGCGGCGATCTGTCCGGGCCTGTAGTAGGTGCCATTCTGACCTCATTCGGCTTCGCCGCTTTCGGTGTCCACCTCCGCAATTACCTGCCAGTACTTTTCGGCGTTTTTTTATCCACTTTCATCAACCACATGCTTCCTACCACGGCTGGAATGCAGATGGGTGCGATCTTCGCGGTGGGCTTATCCCCCATTGCCGGACAGTTTGGCATACCCGCTGGCATTATTGCCGGTATGCTGCATGCCGCAGTAGTGGTTTGCACTTCTTCCCTTTATGGCGGACTTAACCTATACAACAATGGTTTTTCCACCGGTCTGGTTGCCATCGTACTGGTACCGGTTCTAGAGAGTTTTATCAAAGGCTTTAAGCTGAGGAAACACTGAAAACTAAAGCGGCATGACGCTGCAGAAATGAGGACAACATGACACATGAAGAAAAAAAGACAGCCAGGATCGTCGAGGAACTTACTATGTTCTTTTTCACGCTGGAGGCAACCCGTATCGACACTCGGATCGAACGTCAAACGGAGCAAGTCACCATAGCCATGCAGGCTGATTTTAATCCGGCCTATGCCGATAAACTTACTGATCTGAACCACTACCTGAACGGTCAGAAAAACGATGGTATGGGAGATATCTACTGGGAACTGGCCGGCAGCGGTGATCCCGGAGAAACTACCCAGCTGCTCTTAATCGGCATGATGATAGACTATGCCGAAATTGATCTGGCTGCAGACCACGTGAAGCTTACTCTGCACAGACAGCTCCCGCGCGGCTGAACCACGGCATGTTTCATTTGCATGCCCGCGCGCTCGATTTGGTTTTTACGCTGTCGCAATTTCCTATCGAATAAAACAGCAGGCGGATTTCCCGCCTGCCATAATCATTACTTTTCATCTTCTTATCTTTTTAATTTTCAGGTTCAATCAGCCCGTAGGTATTACCCTTTCTCTTATATACTACATTTACCTGATCCGTCTCCGCATTACAAAAAACAAAAAAGCTGTGTCCCAAAAGCTCCATCTGTACACAGGCATCTTCCGGATACATTGGTTTAATGTCAAACTTTTTCGTGCGGATAATCTGTACCTCTTCCTCATCCATGTAATCTTTTTCGATAAACTCTTGACGAAAAGAGCCGCCTCCTTGCTTCTTGTCCACCAATTTATTCTTGTACTTTTTAAGCTGCCTCTCGATGATCTCCTCCACCAGATCAATCGATACATACATGTCGCTGCTAACCTGCTCGGAACGAATAATATTACCCTTAACAGGAATCGTCACCTCAATTTTCTGGCGGTCCTTCTCCACGCTGAGTGTAACATGCACTTCCGTATCCTCGGTAAAAAACTTCTCGAGTTTACCGATCTTGTCCTCTACTGCAGCCCGTAATCCCTCTGTCACCTCAATATTTTTTCCAATAATGTTAAACTTCATCTCACTCATCCCTTTCATTGGAGTATAGTGTAAATCTGACTTTAGTATAGCATATCCGCCTCTCTGATTGCAACAATTTGCACCCATGTTAAAACAACATAAACGCAGCCGGATTGAGGTGCTCTCAACACTATTTATGCGTGCGCCTCCAAGCGCATCCTGAAAAAAGGCGGCCCCTGTATAAGAGGCCGCCTCCAAATCATCTTTCATTTTAGAGTATTCTTCTGATAGAGAGAATAGAGCGATATGTTGCGCTGGATACAATAATACCCGTCCGTGAAGTCGATGCGTGTACAATTTGTCCGCCGCCTGCGTAGATACCTACATGGCCTGAATAACAGATAATGTCACCGGGCTGTGCATTTTCCAAACCGTTTACAGCCGCACCCACGTTCCGGTCTGCCGCTGAAGAGTGAGGCAGATTCACACCAAAGTTCTTATATACACTCATGACAAATCCGGAACAATCTGCACCGTTCGTCAAACTGGTGCCGCCGTACACATAGGGATTACCCACAAACTGCTTTGCAAACTGCACCACATCGGCTCCCGTACTGCCAGTGGGATTCGCATACGTCTTGCCGCCCGACTCCGTCTTGCCGCCGGATGCCTTATTCTCCTCTGTTTTCTTCTTAGCCGCTGCCTGTGCTGCCTTTCTGGCCTCTTCCTCCTTGGCCAGTCTCGCCTTCTCCTCAGCGATAGACTCCGCTTTTACAAACTCCGTGGAAAGTGTAACATAGTCCATAGAAACATAACCGTCACCTTCCTCGATATTTACCTTAACCCATCCGTCCAGCTCTTCTTTAACGATCAGCTCATCCTCAATAGGCACCAAACCCAGAACCGTCTCCTCCAAGCCTGGCTGCTCACGCACCTTCAATGTGGTGGTAGTAACTGTCGCGATACGGGTTCCTACTTCCTTTGCGTAATCCACAGCCTCATCGCCAGTCACACAATACTCACCCTTGACATAGCCTTCCACGGAACCGGAACTGATCTTGTACCAGCCGTCTTCCTCCTCAATAAAGCTGCCTACTGACTTATTGTAAAGTTTACCGACAATTTCGCCTTCCTCGCTGGGGATACTGCGTACATTGACGTAATCATTCACCTTTGCAATAACCAGATTTTTAAAGCTCTCCTCCTCTTCCGAAAGGCCGCTTCCTGCCGCCTCCTTCAGATCTTTAGTGTAGCCTTCGCTGACCACCACCGTATCTACAATCTCCGTCTCAGGCTCTTTGCTGATTTTATCTGATGTACTTGCAAGATCGGAAAATCCCCCAAGCTGAGCACTGCCCACCGTAATGCCAGCCACCTCGGGCATTGCACTCTCTCCGTTTTCTTCCTGTCCGTCCTCTGTTGTTCCCTTTTCAGCCGCCTCTTTGTCAGACTCTTCTTTCAGTGTCGACAGAGAAGTCGTCTTCTCTTCATCTTGGAGGGAAAACTCAATACCTGCTGAAGGCAGAACGCTCCCTACACTTCCTGTAGCCATTACTTCCATCCCGGTACCGGTAAATCCAAGCACCGCTGCCAGTGCACATGCTGTCCATTTAAGACTGTTTCTCTTCATAAAACACCTCATTAAAAACATCTCATTTGTTACAGATTTGTTACATCTGGCTATAATATAGCATCGCATTTACGTTTTGTCAACCACAGCATCTACTATCAAAACGCACACCAAATCGCAAGTTATTGTGTTTTTTGCACAAAAAGTTCGATTTTACGCCATTTTTAACCAATAAATAGATACCAATTTCACTGAAATTTTTAATATTAAATTCGTAATACTTTTGTAACTATTCCTTTTTAGCGGTAAGATACCGCTCCGCCTGGGCCACCGCACAGGCACCGTCGGACACCGCCGTAACAATTTGACGGAGGGCTTTTGTACGGATATCTCCCGCTGCAAAAATCCCTGGAATATTCGTTTTGCAGTCCTCCCCCGCAATGAGATAACCGCTCTCATTGCAAGACAGCGTATTCCTGTAAACTTCCGTATTAGGTTTCATTCCCACTGCAATAAAGACGCCTTCCACCGCAAGTTTTTCTTCCCGCTTCTCTTTCGTCCGGCAGATGGTAATCCCCTCCACTAGCTCCGTGCCATATATTTCCTTAAGCGTACTGTCCCATATCACTTCCACATTTTCACAGGAAAATAACTTTTCCTGCAGGCTTTTGGCTGCCCGCAGACTGTCTCTCCTATGAATGAGAAAAACCTTTCGACAGAATCTAGCCAGATAAACAGCATCCTCCACAGCCACATCGCCGCCGCCCACAACCGCCACATCTCTCTTTTTAAAGAAAGCGCCATCGCAGGTGGCGCAATAAGATACGCCTTGTCCTCTATAAGCATCCTCCCCCGGCACTCCCAGCTTCACATGCTCCGCTCCGCCCGCCAGAATCAGCGTCCGCGCTTCAAACTGTGTACCATCGGCCGTCTCCACAATTTTTTTGTCCCCCTCATCTCGCACCGCAGTGACTGTGCCTTTCTGAAAAACTGCTCCAAGACCATCCGCATGAGCGCGGAATTTCTGCCCCAGTTCAAATCCGTTTATACCGGGCAGCCCCAGGTAATTATCCACCTCGTAAGTGTTGACTACCTGTCCTCCTCCCATGGGAAGCTGTTCTATCACAAGCATCTTAAGCCCAGCCCGCATGCCATAGACTGCAGCTGATAGCCCTGCTGGACCCGCACCGACAATAATAAGATCGTACATAATCATTCTCCTTCCTACTTCTAATTTCTATTTTCATAACAGTTCAGCCCACGGCTTTCCTGTTACGGAATCTGAACTATTACTGTTTTTCTTCACACTCCATCTCTTCGCGGGATGACATTCTCCGCCTTCTGTAGTATAATAAATCCGGCTAAAGCAGCACAAAATGACTCAATCGTTCCAAATCGAGGTAATTTATGTCGAATCAATATTCTTCTATAGATCATACTTCCATGCCCCAAACCGCACTTGTCACAGGTGCCTCCCGAGGGATTGGCCGCGCCATCGCAGAAGCACTGGCCCAAAAAGGATACCGCCTATATCTCACTTGTCAGCACTCAGAACAAGAGCTGACAAAACTGTCACATCATCTGTCAGAAATTTCTCATACCGTCTGTACCCCTATCATCGCAAATATGGGAGACTATAGAGAAGTCAGCCGTGTCTTTGCTCAAATCAGCAATCTGACCCTATTGGTCAATAACGCCGGTATCTCTCATATAGGGCTGCTTCACGAGATGTCCGTTGAAGAATGGCAGACTGTCATGAATGTCAACCTGAATTCCCTGTTTTACACTTGTCGTATGGCCGTCCCTATGATGCTGCAGCGCCATACCGGAAAAATCATCAATATTTCCTCTGTCTGGGGAAACATCGGCGCCTCCATGGAAGTTGCCTACTCCGCCTCCAAAGGCGGGGTAAATGCTTTTACTAAAGCTCTGGCAAAAGAGCTTGCCCCAAGCAACATCCAGGTCAACGCTATCGCCTGCGGTGTCATCGACACAAACATGAACCGTTGCTTCTCCCCGGAAGAGTTGGCTGACCTACAGGCTGAGATCCCTTCTGACCGCATTGGTCACCCTGAGGAAGTTGCAGAACTGCTGCTTTCTCTGGTGGATGCCCCTTCCTATCTGACCGGACAAATCATCACTCTGGACGGCGGCTGGACGTAAGCCGCGCTGCCTTTCTGAGCCGGCAGTCACCCTGCCGGCTCCTGCCTCTCAGTTTTGACCATTTTAGTCATTGTCTTCATCATTCTATCCATTACATAAAAATAGCTGATTACCAGCACCACATCTGCACCAATCCAGGCTGCCGTTTCCGCGAAGAAAATTCCGACCTCCCCAAACAGCATCGGTAGAAAAATGACCGACAGAGTCCGCATCGCAAACTCAGCCACCCCTGACATCATGGGCAGAAAAGTATTTCCCATCCCTTGAAGCGCAGACCGGGTCACATGCAAAATATAGAGAATTGGCAGGGAAACACTCATGACTGCGAGATAAAAGTAAGCAACCCGCATTGTCTGTTCGATCTCATCCGGTGTTCCTGAGATGAAAAGGCCAAGCAAATATCTTCCAAATATCAGCATACACACAGCAATAAGCGCGGACGTAATCATGGCAATTCCCATTGCGGCGCGCATACCGCTTTTCATCCGGTCAATTTTCCCAGCCCCGAGATTCTGCCCCACGTATGTCACCATCGCATAACCATAAGAAGTACCCGCAATCTCCAAAATTCCATAAAGCTTGTTTGTAGCTGTAAAGCCGGCAATAAAAATCACGCCATAACTGTTTACTACAAACTGTACAAACATACCTCCGACGGCAATAATTCCGTTCTGAAAGGCCATTGGCAGTCCCAGCAGAAAAAGCTTTCCTGACAATTCTCTCTGCAGACAAAAATCTTTTTTCGCTAGTTTAAGAAAAGCAATCTTACTAATATAGAAGAAACAGAACCCACTTGAGACAGCCTGTGCGATCAATGTAGCGCCTGCTGCGCCCGCAATCCCCCATCCAAAACCCAACACAAAGAGATAATCCAGAATAATATTTGTAATCGACGCAACAATCATAGCATGTAAAGGTGTTCTGCTGTCCCCCAGAGAACGTAAAATGCAGGCGAGCAGATTATAAAGCATCACGATCGGCACCCCTGCAAACATAATTCTCAAATAGAGAAGCGATAGCTCTATGATATCCGGCGGTGTCTGTAAAAGTGTAAGTACCGGTCTTGCAAAGAACTGGCCTGCCGCAGAAAGCCCCACCGCAGAAAACATGGAAAGAACTGCCGCACTCCCCACACTTTTCTTCAAATCATCCAGCCTTCCCGCGCCAAATTCCTGTGCCATACGGATACCAAATCCCTGCGTCAATCCCTGAATCACACCCAGCATCAACCAATTGAGCCAGTCTGACGCTCCAACAGCCGCCAGAGCGCCCACCCCGAGATATTTACCCACCACCATGGTGTCCACCACAGTATACAGCTGTTGAAAGATATTACCCGCCACAAGAGAGAGGGAAAAAGACAGGATCAGCCTCGCCGGCTTTCCCATTGTCATATTCTTTACATGTACTGCCATTGTCAAATGCCCCTCTTAAAGCCTTTCCCCATAATCTCGCTGCTCTTTGTCACCATGAGAAACGCATCCGGCTCAACTGTCTGAATATACCGTTCCAGCATAACCGCCTGCTTCGGATCCATCACAGTGAGTATCACTACCTTCCCCTTGTGTGTGTAAGCACCTTCGGCGTTATAAACTGTGGCACTCCGTTTCAAGTCATTCATAATATAATCACATATCGGCTTCGGATTGCTGCATATAATTGTAAAATATTTATTCAGCTTCATACGCTCGATAGCCTTATCAATCAACAAGGATTTCGTCATCAAACCACAGACAGAAAACAACCCTGTCCTGATGTCAAAGACAAAGCAAGCCGCCACCACAATGGCGGCATCCACCACCATAATCGCCGACGAAATGTCCATCGTTGTGTGCTGCTTTACTATCATTGCAATGATATCTGTCCCGCCGCTTGAAGCATTCTCATAAAAGAGCATAGCTGAGGCAATCGCTGGCAGCGCTATCGCATACAAAAATTCTAATGTAGTCTCGTCCGTGAGAGGTGCAGACATCGGAAACACTACTTCCATGAGATTAAGCAGCAAAGATGACACCACTGTTACATATGCCGTCTTCACTCCAAACCCCTTTCCTAAAAATAGGAAGCCAATTATCAGAAGAATCATATTGATGAACAAATTGACCTGAGATGCCGTAAAAGGCAGAAAATTCGTCAACACCACCGCCAAACCTGAAACGCCGCCAAAAGAAAAGTTATTTGGAAATTTGAAGACATAGACACCGATATCCATCAGCACCACCGCCAAGGTGATCACAAAGTATTCTTTGATAACATGTCCATATTTTTTCATAGTATTCTCTGCTCCCCCTGTAGTATTTCCGTAAGGCGAAAAAGAAGCCGGAATGTAACCGTCATTCCGACTTCTCCTCTATCGACTAGGAACGCTCCTCCTAATCGCCGCACAACCTGCCCGCCACTTTAGTGGCAGATTCCCTCCCTGCAGGCCTATGCATCAATAGTGGAAGCAATGGGGCTCGAACC
>DLAA01000092.1 GCA_002493835.1 Lachnospiraceae bacterium UBA7060
AAGGAAAGCGGAGCTGTTCGCAAAAGTGAGAAGCGGGCAGGTTCGTTTTTTGTTAGGCTCAACCGCCAAAATGGGAGCCGGGACAAACGTACAGGATCGGCTCATTGCCCTGCACCACCTCGATGTGCCCTGGCGTCCTTCTGACATCGAACAGCAGGAAGGGCGTATTTTAAGGCAGGGCAATATGAATGACAAGGTAAAGATTTTCCGGTATGTGACGGAAAGCACATTCGATTCGTACAGCTGGCAGCTCATTGAAAACAAGCAGAAATTCATCGGGCAGATTATGACGAGCAAATCCCCGGTGCGCAGCTGTGAGGACATTGATGAAGCGGCGCTCAGTTATGCGGAGGTAAAAGCGCTGGCAACCGGAAACCCGTATATTAAAGAAAAGATGGATCTGGATATCCAGGTATCCAAGTTAAAACTGTTAAAGGCAAACCACACCAGCCAGAAGTACCGCCTTGAGGACAATATCGTGAAGCATTACCCGGCGCAGATAGCTACCATGAAGGAAAGGCTTGCGGGGTATCGTGCCGACATACAGACCTACCGGCAGAATAAATTCCCGGATAAGGACACATTTTCCATAAAAATCGGGAACAGGGTGTATACGGACAAAAAAGAAGCCGGAGCCGCACTGATTGATATGTGCCGGAGCGCAAAACAGCCAAACATGGCAGTCACAATCGGGGAATATCAGGGATTTAAGATGAGCGTTTCCTATGATTCGTTCTTTTCCAAGTTTACGGTGAATTTGAAAGGCAACATCAGCCATGAGGTGGAAATCGGCGCTGATCCATTAGGAAATTTACAGAGGTTAAGCAACGCCTTAGAGGGCATGGGTAAGAGAATGGAGGAAGTGGCGCAGAAACTGGAAAACGTGGAGCATCAGCTTGAAACCGCAAAAGTGGAGGTCACAAAGCCATTCCCGCAGGAAGCGGAGCTTGCGGAGAAACTGGAACGCCTGACGGAATTAAATGTCCTGCTGAACATGGATGAAAAAGGCGGCGATGGAATCGACATGGACGATGAGCCGGAGAATGGCGGGGAACAGGAGGAAATGGATACAGAGGAAATGGGGCATGAAGCAGAAGCTGTGGCGGATGCACCTTTTAAACCGCAGATTAACCGGGCAGTATCGGATAAAATGGCGGAACATGGAAAAGTGCAGATGTTAGCGGACAGTCCGAGAGGGCGCATTTCCATAAAAGAGAAACTTGCCGAGATGCGTGAGAAGGCGTATGGGCAGAAAACACCGGAGCCGGACAAGGCAAAGGCGAAAGACAAAGAAGAATGTTTATAAAAACAGCAAATAAAAATATCCAGAGCAGGGACAGAGGGGGAAACTTATCTGTCCCTGTTTTTATGGAGGAAAAGGAGAAATAACAGTATGGCAGATACGAATGTAAACAATGTTTCCATGACGGAAAAGCAGAAAGTAAAGGAGATAACGGACAGGCTGGAGGAAGGATTAAAAGAGCTTTTTGAGAGCGAGAAATATAAAAACTACCTCGCCACCATGTCAAAATTCCATAATTACAGTTTCAACAACACGCTGCTGATCAGCTTACAAAAACCTGATGCGAGCCTGGTGTGTGGGTATAAGGCATGGCAGAAAAACTTTAACCGCCATGTGAAAAAAGGGGAAAAGGCAATCCGTATCCTTGCCCCTGCCCCATACAAGATTAAAGAGGAACGGGACAAGATAGATCCTGTGACCGGGGAAATGGTCTTTGATGAGAACGGTATGCCGCAGAAAGAGGAGGTGGAGGTCAAAATCCCCGCTTTCCGTGTGGTATCCGTTTTTGATGTATCATCTACGGAGGGAGAGCCGCTGCCAGAACTGGAAGCACAGGAACTTTTATCCACGGTGGAAGGGTATGAGGACTTTATAAGGGCGGTTACTTATATTGCGCCTGTCCCGGTCAGCTTTGAGGACATTCCCGGAGATGCAAAGGGGTATTTCAGCACAGAGGAAAACAGGATTGCAGTACAGGAGGGCATGAGCGAGAGCCAGACGCTGAAAACGCTGGTGCATGAAACCGCACATTCCATGCTGCATAATAAGGAGGCCAATCAGGATATTTTTGCGCCTGCAAAGGACAGGAACACCAAAGAGGTGGAAGCCTTATGCTGATTATTTTATAATGTGCATTCTTTAAAATATTTCCGATTAATCTGTGTATTTCATTGAAAAGATAAGCATTATCAGATATACTATTTTTAAGAAAGAATTATAACTGCCTGTCAAACGAGAAAGTTTATGATATATAAAAAGATACAGAAAGGGGAATAATGCCATGAGGGAAACCAGAACGCTTACTATGAAAACAAATTTTGAAGGGCTAATCCGTTTGCTTGCGGATGGACTTTACAGCACTTCTGATATTTTTGTCCGGGAATTAGTCCAAAACGGGCACGACAGCATTGTGCGTCGTGAAGCTTTGAAGGAAACGTTTTATCAGGGGGAAATTTCCATTACCTATGACAGTTCAGAAAAAAGCATTACCTTTACTGACAATGGAATCGGGATGGATGAGTCAGATATTGAAAACTTCTTATCTGTTATTGGTTCTACGGGCACTGGTATCTCCAAGGGGGAACTGGAAGATATGTTTTCCGAGGAACTGATTGGCCAGTTTGGAATTGGGATGCTGTCCTCTTTTCTTGTGGCAAGTAAGGTGCGTGTTCAAACCCATAAGGTCAATTCGGATACAGCGTACCAGTGGGTTAATTATGGTTCAACTGAGTGTGAGCTTTCTTTAATTGACAGAAAGGAGGTCGGCACCGCTGTCACGGTGTTTGTGCGCCCGGATTTCACATATTTACTGGATCGGCAAAAGCTGGAAGAAATCATCCGCCGTTACTGCGACTTCATCTCCGTTCCTGTCAAAATAAATGGCGCTGGCCCTGTTAATGCAATTTCCGCTCCTTGGGATAAGGAGTATCAGACTGCGGAGCAGGAAATAGATGCCTACAGCACATTTGTCAACCGGCGCTTCCCTGATATGTCTATGGACGTATTCCCTATCAACATCAGCAAACAGGCAGAAGGCAAACTCTATCGGGCACAGGGGGTTCTATATATTTCCAACCAGCATTTGGCCGGCCTGAACTCTACCGGCACGCTGGACATCTTTGTGCGGAAAATGCTTGTCAAGGAAGGGGATACCTCCTTGCTTCCTGCCTGGGCAAAATTTGTGCGTGGCGTTGTGGACAGCCCTGACTTGAGCCCCACTGCAGGACGTGACAACATCAACCAGGAGAACACGGCGTTCAAAATTATCCAGGCTGAATTGGGTGCAAAGATTATTGAACGGCTGGAATACCTTGCAGAAAACCGTCCAGATAAATTTGCCTATATTAACCAGTGGCATCATGACCATCTTAAGGGCATGGCCATGGTTAATGAAGACTTTTTTGGCCAGGTTGCAGATCTTTTGCTTTTTGAGACAAACCAGGGAGATGTATCACTGCAACGGTATATCCCTATGAACCCCATGATAGAAGGCAGGAACCCTATCTACTACTTTTCCCATTATGACAGCGCGGCACAGTATTACCGCATGGCAAACGAAAAGGGGCTCGTTGTCATCAATGCAGGACGTAATTATGATGAAGAGCTTCTGGAAAAATACGGGGAGCACCATCCGGAAGTTACACTGGAAAAACTCAATGTATTGGATAAAGGGATCTTTTTTGAGGAGCTTTCAGCAGAAGACCGGCTGCCATTCCGGCGTTTGGAGGAACGGATGAGTTACCACCTTAACCATGACTTGGGGTTAAATATCGTGCTTAACACGAAGCTTTATGACCCGAAAGCTGTTCCGGCTGTCATTATTGAAACAGAAGTCTCCAAGACAGACAGGGAACTGCAGGATCTCTTGAACATGCCTTCTTTGCGTATGAGTTTTGGTGATGCATTCCGCAGCATACAGGAACGTATTCATAACCGGCCCATGCAACTGGCTTTGAACGGACGGAACACCCTTATCCAGCTTCTTTCAAAGGCAAACCTGGATTCCATCGTGACTGCTACGGTGATGACGTTGCTTTACAATAATGCCCTGATTTATTCCCACCGGCTGGACGAACGCAACATGAGTATTGTACATGACAATGTTGCCCAGATCATGACGATGCTTATAGAAGCACAACATGAGAACCTTGACCTGCGCGATGAGCTCCTAAAACTGAGAAAAGACATGCAGGTGAAAAATGCCGGCAGCATGGCTAACGGCAGTAAACATATCCTTATGTTTATGATCACGCCTTTTGCCGATGAGTACAGATCCGTAGAGTTAGCTGTCCGCCGGGTCTTTGAACAGGCACCGTTTTGTTTTGAGGTCTGCCTGGCCAGGGATAAATACAATGCAGACACTTTGGTGGAGAACGTTAAATCATATATCGCCTCTGCACAGTGTTTTATAGCGGAAATCAGTGACTTGAACCCCAACGTCATGATGGAGGTCGGGGGAATCTTAATGAGCGGGGATGAACGGCCGGTCTTCGTACTTTGGGATACACATTCCACGATGAGAAAACCTGCTGATTTTGGAGACTGGCTTACCTTTTCTTACAGCGGCAAGGCTGCTTCACCAGATGAATTAGTAAATGAGATTACCAGCCATCTTATTGAAGGAGGCCGGATTAAAAATGCCCGCATTGAAGAGCTTATGCACCGTAGGAAAGAACTCTTTCTGTCACAGACACTGCTGTCAGGCCTGCCGGAGATACAATTGAATGACTCCCAGAAAGCCAGCATCTGCAATAAGTTTAAGACAGTTGACAGCTATGTATCTGCAAAGGAGGACTTGCTTTCTACTCTTGGTGTCAACATGCACATTTTACTGGGGCTCCAGGATGAGCTGAAAAAAGTAATGGAGGAGTGCCGCCGGTATGAGGGGTGATGCAGAACGATGGAAGCGGTTGGATGAGGCGGAGGTACGAAAGCAGAAACAAAAGAGCGTAGATGAACTGCATCATGACGGATATCAATTATATTGCCAATGTCGTTATGGACAGGCGGCAGCTTTTTTTGCCCAAGCGTCATTATTAGCAAAACGGGAAGGGAATTTGTCGGCACAATGCAAGGATCTTAATTGGGAAGGGTACTGTTATTATAAAGATAACAAATTGAAAAAAGCATTGACTTGTTTTCTCCAAGCCGAACAGATTGGAAATTTAGATGCAACCTATCGGTTTTATAATTTGGAAAATTTATTTTATGTTGCAATGCGTTTGTATATGCCACAAGCGAAGATTTGTTCTGTTTTGGATGAGCTAATCCCCTACAAAGGTTCGCAACAAATTGGTGGTTCTAAAAGCATGGTATTAAAGGCAGAGTATACTTTCTTTTCTTCCTGTGGCAGACATGCTGAAGCACTTGCAAAGGCACAAGAGGCATTTGCCTCCCAGATAGATAAGTCACCCTACTATAATAACAAAGTTTATTTCCAAGATTTAGTAACAGCTTACCGCCTGAATGGGCAGATTCCTGACGCATGGGCTGTCCTGCGCCGCTGGCGCAGAGAAGGAAGCACTAAATTCGCTGATACAAAGCGCAGGCAGCTTATGGAAGAACTTGAGTTATATTATTATGAGGATAAGCTTGATGACGCATGGGACACACTCCAGCACATCAAAGCGGAAGAACAATACCTGGGCAGGGCAGGGATGTATGTCTGCACATTGGAATGGGAAATTTCAATTGGAACGGAAACAGGCCGTATAGAACAGGTTAAACCTGCACTGGGCATTTTTTTCAAGAAATACCGCAATTCAGAAGACCCCGCTGACCGTTATATGTGCTATGAAGCGTTTGCCCGTTACTGCTGTGCTTCTTTCCGTATTGTACCACCGGAAAACCGTGAGCGGATGGAACAGCACGCAGAGTTCTGGCTGAAAAAAGCTGAGCAAATGGCAGGGCATTTAGATGGAATGATGCAAGCTACCTGGCGAACAGAACATATCAAAAAAATCCGGAAAGGCTTTGAAAAAACATAAGCTGATTTCTGCCCGTTCAGTTATAAAAAGGCGCACGAGGCCATTATAATAGTACTGTCCAGAAAATGTCATGTTATTGTAAAACAGCCCATCTATTTCAAGCCAATCCGGTACTGAAAATTTGTGGGGTTAAATAGTTTCCGTTGCTATCCCGGCCATGCATAAGAAAAAAATGAGCAATGCCTCCCCGATGTAAAGCCGGGATAGAATTCCGGAACGCTGACAGTAGCGTGAAATCTATAGGAATCCTGATAACGGCATGGATTGCGTCATGGTTATCTCAGCCCGCAAAGCCGGGCCATTTCCTCTTCACTGCCAGCCCATAATGGCTCTTCATCACCGGCCGGGGTTGGCACAGATTCAAGGGCTTTGCGGAGCTGTTCCACGGATGGTCTGGCATAATAATTCCTTGTGGTGTCCGTTCTGGCATGTCCGAGTACGGTGGACACCAGTTCAATAGCCACCCCCTCCTGGTACAGATTCGTTGCACGGGTCCTGCGGAACATATGCGGATGGACAGACTGGGGGATGTCAAAGCCTAAGTCCCTCACCTGGGCGGCATACTTCTTGATTAACCTCTGTACATTCCCAGGGGACATCCTGCCAGTCACGCCTTTTATGGTTGTAAAAAACAGATAGTCATCTTTGGCTGATGCACGGTGGAATACCCGGACATACTCACGCAGATGGGAGGAAGACTGTTCCGAGAGCTGTATTGTACGTTCCTTGTTCCCCTTCCCAGTTATAAAGATGCTCGGATATGGGTTATCTAAGGCAATATCACAAAGGCGTATCCCCAGGAGTTCGCTGATTCTGACAGCAGTATCATACAGGAGCACGAGAATAGCCCGGTCACGCACCCCTGTTTTAGTATTGGGAGGGGCTGCAAGGATTGCAGACAATGCCTGTTCACTAAGGATTTCCTTTTCCTTCTGAATTTTCTTGCAGGGTGTTATCTGCGACACTGCCAGGGCGACCGATTGTACGGAGATGTCTGTATCTGCCACGTATTTCAGGTAGGAACGGATTGCCGCAACCCGCACATTGACGGTTGATGGCTGGCTCCCGGTGCGAAGCAAATGCTCCCGGAAGTTATAAATGCACTCCTTGGTACAGTCCGAGAATTGAAAGTCCGCAATGGATCTGCCCAGTTCTCCAACCAGATAATTCTTAAATATGGTCAGGGAATCCCTGTATGACTCCACCGTTGCTGGGCTTCGCCCTGACTGCCCGATGAGGAATTCATTAAGAAAAGGCCAGGTTTTCGAAAAAAACAGATTCTTATCAGGGGATTTCCTAGTCCTCATATCGCACCACCTCCGGGATTACACGTCTTGACAGGCTATCCTTTTTTCGGATGGCGTCAAAGGCTTTGTCTGCCAAGTGATAATAATAGTAGGTTTCCTCCGGGCTCTTATGCCCGAGATAGCGGCTGAGATATGGTAGCATCTCATTTGTGTCTATCCCCTGTAGTATCCAGTCATTAATCCTCTCTACCACGAATGCATGCCGGAGACAATGCGGAGTCGGATGCCTGTCCAAAGACTGCGACACCGGAAGCTTGTTCCAATAACGGTTAAAACATTGCTCCACACCGGAACTGGATATGGGTTTTTCGGGATTCCAGCCGGGAAACATCCATTCACATAAAGGGTAAGCAGACTTTTGTCTTTTCATATATTCCATAAGGGTTACGGTTCCATCTGCCGGGAGGTATACAAGGCGGCTTTTATCTCCTTTGGATCTCGAAACCGTCAAAATGCCTCTTTCCAGGTCAACATCGCATCGCCTAAGAAAGCGGGCTTCTGAAAGGCGCAATCCACAGCAGTAATACAGCAGGAACATGATCCTGCATTCCTTTTCCAGCCGGCGTACTATGCTGTGGCTCCAATGCTCCTGTGCATCCATAGCCTGGAACAATGCTGCCACCTCATCCTTTGAGGGGATATAGAGTGAAGGCTTGTATTTTTTCCAGAAGAAACAGTCCGGTACATAGGCAGCCCTTCCAAGGGAGAGTATATACAGGCTCAGCTGCCTCAACGCAGAAATACGCCTGTTATGGTAGCCGCTGCCTTCAGAAGGCCGGGCTGAGGACCATCTGGCGGCAAAGTCATAGGTAACTGTTCCGGCATCAGGAAAATATTCCATACAAAAGTTATCAAGCTGCCTGAAAAGTTTCTCCTCCGAAATATAGGCAAAACCGTCTGCGCGTTTTTGGGTTACGAGTCCCAAGATATAAGATTTAAGCCCGCTTTCAAATGCATATCTCATAGTTGAATCACACCTCCAAAAGGCAATGGGCAGAGGCGCATGCCGCCCTCATCCCTTTCAAGATATACTTCCGATGTCTCCTTATGTGCATGCCCCAGGGCGTCAGCAATATCATGGATGCTATTGTGGGAAGTGAGCAGCCGGGTAGCAAATGTTTTCCGTGTGATATGGAATCCCTGCCCGTAGGGCAGTTCATAACCGCAAACAGCCAGAACACGTTGCAGCGCGTTCCTCGTAGCTGAATTTGATGTCAGGTTGACATATGGCGCCAGATGATGGATAAATACATAGCCGTTTCCATCCTCCCCAGACATGGGCCTGCCGTGGACGATATACTTGTAAACCGAGTTCCCGACATCAGTTGGAATGGGAAGCGTAATGGCTTTCCTGGTTTTCTTCTGAATGAAAGAAAGTGTTTTTTGCTTCCAATTAAAATCACCGATCTGCAGGGCAAGTATATCCGAAGAACGTATGCCCATGCGGAGTCCAAGCATCACGATTGCTATATCCCGGAGTTCAAGGGGCGATGACGCGCTTTCTCTGAATCCGTAGATTCCTGCAACCATTTCATCATTGAGGACAGTTACAATGCTGCGGCGTGGCGCACTGCTGGCAGAAACTGCATGAACCAATGTTTGAGAAATAAGCCCTTCATCAGCCATAAAAGACAACAGCTGGCGTATTTTTATGCTATACGCATTTTTGCTTTCCGGTGTGGCATGTTCATCTTTAACATGGAACTCATTGATGATTTCAGGCGTTATGGCATCAGGAGATTGTACCCCCGTGGTTTTGAGATAATTAAAGAAACGGTATCCGGATGCCCTGCACATGGCGATTGTTTTTTCTGCCATTCCATCATGACGGCGGTTTTCTATAAATCGGTTTAGAATCGATAGGCTCCATTCCGGCAGAGTATCACTTGAACATATACGAGGAATGACCCTTATCTCCGCCATGTTTCCCTGCAGATAACATGCAAACATTACAATAGTACGGTGCCGGCGATCTTTTAAACTGTCATCCGGGAGACAATCCGTCCACGCTGTTATGGTTTTATGGGAATGGTCAATATGGTTAAACTCCAAAAACATAAAATACCATAAGAGATCATGTGAATAAAGCCTCTTGGATGATGCTTTATACTGCCATTTGTCAAGAGCCTCCAGATACCGGTCAGCCATTTTCTCCAGTTTCATACTTGGATGGATCACAGCGCCTGCATAAGGGAGTTTCATTGTTTTGGTGATGGTGTCTGCATTCCCGTTACGTAAGACCATGCGATAGCAGCGCGGAACATCCCCGCGTCCCGCCAGATAATTCATAAGTGTTGTGACTGCGGATATTTGATGCTGCCTTTGGGCCAGAGAAGGCTGTTTGCTTGCTACTTTTTCCCAGAAACCGAGCACATGATCGACCGTTATTTGGGAAGGATCAGTGATGCCTGTTCTTGTGGAGTGCTTGAAAAACTCCCTATACACTACCGCATATCGTTCATATGCATACTGCCCCAGAAACACAGTTGGGGCAGTTTCCATTTCTTCAAGTAGATTTATAAAGCCGATAGATAGTCCACTTTTGCAATGAAAACAGTCAACAGACCTGCAAAAGGGAGTGTTGATATTGCCTTTTAGCAGATAGTGTTCTAATCTGAATAGGGCATTTCTATAGCTGATATATGTGTCATAGGACAGACTGGATCTTCGGTTCTCGTTCCAATCAACAGCAGCTTCTATTGAAAAGGGAATGTCGTTTGATTCTAGGTAAAGCTGTAACATATGGTAGCAAGATTCATGTGAATGAATTTTACTTAGAGAACTGCCCTGCTGTTTAAGATGGCGTAATATAGCAACAACGGTATCTTGATAGTTTGTTTGCATAAGGGTGAACTCCTTTCTGGAGATTTTAAAGGTTTAACCAAATAGAATTATACCCAATAATGCTTATATTATTGTAGAGAAAGAGAGATTATATGAATAATAGTGATAAAAGTGAACATTTTAGAAAAATTAATATAACGCCTGAAATGCTGAAATGGGCATTTGAAGCGGAAGGAATAGCTTTTACAGTTTGCAGCCACTTTGGAATTGATACCTCCTCATACTCATTCAATTATATAGGCGGCTGGTCGTCAGGGCGTGACATGAAGCAGCTGAAATCCTCCCTTGACACGATCCGCAGGACATCATCGGAACTTATTACGGGCATAGAGGGGCAGTTAAGGGAACTGCAGAAAGACCGGGATTTAATGCAGGAGCAGGAAAATGAGAGCCTTCTTCTGGTGCAGAACAGTGATCTTTCAGAATACAGCCTTTTGAGCGTAAAGGGCATGGAAGCAACGGAACTTGTGGAAGCCCTCTCAGCCATGAATGATGATGATAAGCTGAGCGTGGCGGCGTATCTTGAGAGCAGGGGCGCATGGACTACGGAGCTTGGAAATGAGAAATCCGAGGACGTGGAGGAATACCACATAGACGTGCGCTATAACCTTGACACGGACGAGGTCATTGACCTGAAAGCGGAAAAGGAGGCGGACGAAAAGATGGCGGATGCTGAACCAGAGGAGAGAGCCGGACTCCCCGATCCAGCAATCGGTATGGCAGAAATGCAGGATTACGGATACACATGGGATAAAATGCTGCCGCTTACGACAGAAAAGGCATTAGAACTTTTTGACAATGACCTGACCGTTTATCTGCTCCATACGGACGGTTCGGAGTCACTGGCAGAGGAGAGGACACAGATCGAAGCCCATGACGGCATTTTCGGCATAGAAAAAAATGACTGGGAGAATGAGAGAAATTACCGTGAAATGAAACAGGAGCTTGCAGAAGGTGCGGCGCAGAAAGAAGCGGAACTTTTGTATGGGAATACGGACAGGTATGGCATTTACCAGTTAAAGGACAGCCCGGAGCTTCGGGACTTTCATTTTGCCGGAACAACGGAACTGCTGAAAAGAAATCTTCTGTCTGATGACTTCCGGGAGATACAGCCGGGGAATTATGAGCTTGTCTATACGGGGGAGCTGTCCGGCATACTGGGGCAGGCGCAGGGAGAAAAGCTGAACGGTCTTTATGAGAAATTCAACACCGACCACCCGGAGGACTTCAGGGGGCATTCCCTTTCCGTCAGCGACATCCTTATGCTGCATGAGGACGGGGAGAACAGCACGCACTATGTTGACTCCTTCGGCTTTACGGAGCTGCCGCATTTTACAAGGGAGTTGGAGGGCGTAAAGGAGCAGGCGGCAGATAAAACGGAAATACCGCTTACCGATGAGGAAAAACAGTTCCTTGAAACGGACAGTGCGCCTTTGATTGCAAAAAAGTTTCTTGCATGGGACGAGATTGAGGATTTGGGATACCGTTTCTTTGAGGATGGGTATATTGATAAATTCAAGCCTGTTGAAAAGGCATTGTTCGGTGACGGCTTGGTATCTGATTATACAATACATGACATAGCCAGCCGTATGCAGGGCGGGGAGGATATTCGTGCGGAGCTTGCAAAGGTGCTTATCGGCGATTATGAGCGGGCAGTAGGAATAGGCGAAAATGATGCAGTTGCGGTGTTTGGGAAAGAGGATGTGAGCGTCACTCTTGGGAATGCCGGGAAACATATTTCCTATGAAGAAATGGGCGACGCTTTTCTTGGTTTGATTGAAAATGAGTACAGGGACATTGTGCAAGCCAGAGCCGCAGAAGAGCAGAAAGAGCCGAATTTGGAAGATGGGGATGAGCTGATAGACCTCGGAGATGAACGGGAACGGGTGCTTGCACAGATGAAGCAGTCCTTAAAGGGGGAGCAGGAAACAGAGCTTGCCTTCCAGATCGCAGACCGCTACATCAGCATACAGGAAACGGAGGGCGGCTATGATTATTCCATTATGGGCATGGACTACAAGGAGATAGACGGCGGCGTGTATGACAATCCGGACATAACAATCAGACAGGCGCTTGATGAGATTGTGGCGGATTTGAAAGAACCGGCGCACAGGAGCGCTCTGGAAGGCAGCATACAGGCAGATGATGAACTGATACCGATTGATTATGACGGATTGATGGAAAAAGCGGAACAGGCGGAAATGGCGCATCTTGGGGAACGCATCAAAAAGGAAGTGCCGGAAGCGGCGGAAAGCAGAGCCATAGCTGATTTCAAAGCCCGGACAGAGGAATTATTTAACGGTATCAATGGGCAGACACAGGGAGATATAGAACTTGCCGTATATGCCTATTTACAGTCCAAAATTGACGAATATGGAATGGATATAGAGCTTGTGGACATGGCAGTGTCCGGAAGCAGATGCAGGGGTCTGGAGCAGGAAAATTCTGACCTTGATGTGGCGGTGGAATACCGGGGCGGGGAAACGGAGGATTCCCTGTTCAATACTTTCAATGAGGACAATCTGAGCATTGGCGGCGTGAAAGTTGACATCAACCCGATCACAGAGGGAAAGACCGGGACGCTTGGGCAGTATCTTCCGGGCGTGGAAGCCTACCTTGAAGAAAAACGTGCCGCCATGCAGGAGAAAAGCGCAGGACAGGCACAGGAAGAAAAACAGACGGTCATTACCCTTACAGTGGCGGAGTGCGGAGAGTTCCATAACCTCGGAGAATACCATGATGATATAGCAAGCGTGGAGGAAGCAGTCGCTGTTTTTAACCGGATACCGCCGGAGAGGCTGAACGGTATCCCAAGCATCGGCATCAACATTCATACGGAAGGGACGGAAGCGTATGAGGACACGCAGATGGATATTGTGTCGGGCAGGACTGCCGACTTGGAGATTCTGGACTATGTGCCGGATATTACGGACAATCCGAAGGCGGTAGCGGTGATTGCGGAGCTGATCGACAAGATGCCGGATATTGAGGTAAGGGGTTCTCTGGAGAAGTGGCAGGCAGTTTCCCTTGCCAAAGAGATAGACCAGCTTTCGTATGATTATGATACTCATCAGTACAATGATACGGTGGAGGACAGGGAAGCGCAGATAGCGAATATAACAGAGGACATCAGGAACGGAAATACGGAATATCTTAATGATTTCCTCAATGCCATGATTTCTGACAGCACGAGGGAGGGCATAACGGATATTTTCGGGAAAGGCGCAGAACTGGATGACAGCGAGGGCGTACAGACTGCAAGGAGGGCAAAGGAGCTTTTAGACAGGCTGGCAGAATACAAGCCGCTTGCCAAGATTGAGGAACTGGAAGAATGTAATTATAACATGATTGATAACGTCCTGAACAATGAAAAGCCGAAAGAGGAAAAGGAGAAGCAGACAGGCAGGGTTTCCATAAGGGAAAAGCTGGCGGAGAAAAAGGCGGTCATCGAGCAGAGGGATAAGGCAGAAACGGGAGTCCCGGAAAAGGGAACAGAGAAAAAATCAGAGAGGGAGATATAGGATATGGATAAATTTACGGTGGAAGAAATGAATCTGATGTGTGTGTTTGAGGGGCAGGACAGAACCGGCATGGTTGCCGATATAGAGAACATAATCCCCCATATACAGGACAGCGATATGGTGGAGCTTTCAAGACAGGTCTTGGAAAAACTGGAAGCCATGAGCGATGAAGAATTTGCGGAAGTGGCATTGGAAGCGGCGGAGTGATTGACGCAAAACTTTTATAGCATTATTCAACATAACGTGCTATAATTCTCTTA
>DLAA01000063.1 GCA_002493835.1 Lachnospiraceae bacterium UBA7060
GAGTATAAGAGGGAAAGAGCGTGTAAGTACCCGGGGAGGTCTCGTCAATACGGTATGCCTGACGGCAATGCAGGTTCCGTTTTATTCCATGATTTCCCTGCTTACCAGGAACGCTTACGAAAGAGGATTTCTCGGCAATATCCAGCAGATTTTCCAGACGTTAGGGAATGTGTTTGTCAATTCGTTCTTTACGATTATGCTCACGAAATTTTCAAGCAGCGCGGAAACCTATTTTACACAGCAGGCATTTACGGTTACCATAGCCATCCTTTGTTTGATTATGATTGTTGTCAATATCATTGCTTTTCTGGCGACAAGGGAACGCGTAACCGATGCGCCGGAAGGGAAAAAGGAGCAGCAGGATAAGGTAGGCGTCATGACGGCGGTCAAGGCGCTGTTGTCGAACAAATACTGGGTGATGATGTTTTTTGCAATGTTGTGCGTATTCTTTGTCGTTATCTTTTACTCGATCGGCGGCGTATATTATGCGATTTACATTTTTGACGATATGGGGCAGATCAGCTGGATGAACAATGCAATCTCGGTTGCGCAGTTTGCCATTATGTTTGTGACTCCGTTCTTTATGAGTAAATTCGGGAAGTGCCCGATTTATGCAGCGGGAATGTTGAGCAGGACACTTGGTTTTTGGGGATTTGCCATCTTTGATGGAAATATGACGCTGATGATTGTGAGCAACGTGTTAAAGGGTATCGGTCTTGGAATGTCGGGCGGCATGGCAATGGGTCTGGTTGCGGATACGATTCTGTACGGCGAGTTAAAGACAGGCGTGAATGCTGTCGGTATGGGAAATGCCGGAACCTCCGCAGCACAGAAGCTCGGTCTTGGTCTCGGCCAGGCAATCTTCGGCTGGGTGCTGTCCGGAGCAGGGTTTGATCCCGTCCTGGACGCACAGGGAATAGCGCAGCCGGATACGGTTATTACAGCGATTATCACGACGAAATACAATACCTGACTTATGATATTACCGAACAGATCAGAGAATCAGACGTCGTGCAGCACAAAATAGAAGTATCACTTGGGAATGGCTGGTATAAAGGACGTTTTGGACTGGTGGGAAGGCGAGCTTAAGCCGGAAGATTTTACGGGGAAAGCCCTGTATTCGTAGATGGAGACCACAGGATATATCGAGACGGAACATGAAGGCGTGAACCGGCTGTTTTTGAATGCTCTGTGGGGACAGAAATCTAATTCGGTTGACTTTCCCACAGACTGTCTGCAGAGAGATGAGCGGCTTGGATGGACGGGAGATGCGCAGGTGTTTTCCAGCACTGCGAGCTATAATATGGATACGGCCGCATTCTATCACAAATTTATTCACGATCTTCGTACAGAACAGAAAAAATTTGACGGAATTGTGCCGGGCGTTATTCCCGTATTTGATCCAAATGGTCCTATTTTCAGCAGTATATGGGGTGATATCGCCACTTTCCTGCCAACCGTTCTATATGAGCATTATGGGGATAAGGCGGCGCTTGCGTCTTATTATCCGATGATGAAGGACTGGGTCGACAAGATTACGAGAGAGGATCAGAAACGCGGCCAGAAGTATTTATATGATTTCGGCAACCAACTGGGTGACTGGCTCGCTCTGGACGGCCGGACAGAGCAGAGTATGAAAGGCGGGACGGACGATTATTATATCGGTTGCTGTTATTATGCAATGTCCGTTCAGAAAACGGCTGACGCGGCAAAAGCTTTGGGCTGTTTAGAAGATGAGAAGTATTACAGGACGCTGTATGAGAAAATTCGTGAGGCCGTAATACGGGAATATTATTCAGAGAGCGGGCGTCTTTACAGGGACTGCTATAAAATGAAAGGCGGTTTTGTCGGAGCGCCTGTCATGTGCAAGGTAATGGCGGAAAACGGGATGGAAGAAGAGGCGTTACACGATACAGCGCAGGGCGGCAGCAAGATTCTGATTGCCTATTTTACTGTTGCAGAGAACAGCGGTGTAGATGCGGTTTCCTCGGCAAGCTATACCACAATAGGCGGAACTGCGGTTGGACGGCTTCGCGCAGTGGCAGATATGATTCAGAAAAATATAGATGGAGACCTGTTTTCTATTCAGACCGCTGTAGTTTACCCGGCGGACGGCGGGGAACTAATTGGCTATGCCGCAGAGGAACAGGATGATAATGCCCGCCCGGAACTGACCAGCCACATTGAAGACCTTGAACAGTATGATACGATCTTTGTTGGTAATCTTAACTGGCGGTACATTTGCCGGGACGAAATATTGTCCCTGCGAAAGGGGACAGTATGGCCATTGCAAGGGTTGGGAACGGACTTCCAGTATCCGCAGACAAACAGCATATTTTATCTGTACATACCGCAGCTTCTTTCAAATGGGCTGCGGGCTTTTTTTTATCAGGCAAGGCAGAGAGATAAAAGTGCAAGATACTAAAGAATGGGTAAATAGAATTAACACAGATTATTCACAGGAATCTTTAGGGAACCTTTAGCCAACAGCAATATAATGGGTGTGTAAAATGTTAAAAAAGATATTTAAAATAAGCAGATGCTTTTGGCATTTGTGAAATGAAAAAAGAAGGTTGTTTATGAGAATATTAGTAGCTGAAGATGAGGTTTTGCTTGCCAAATCAATTGTTAAAATTTTAAACCTAAACGGTTATGCTGCTAAGGCAGTATATAATGGAGTGGAGGCATTGATTTCTGTTATGTCTGGTGAGTATGATATGGCAATATTGGATGTAATGATGCCGAAAATGGATGGAATAACAGTGTCAGCGGAAATACGAAAAAAGGGATTGCAAATACCTATATTGCTGTTGACTGCAAGGAGTGAAATTCAGGATAAAGTAGCAGGTTTGGATGGCGGCGCAAATTATTATATGACGAAGCCTTTTGATACGAGAGAGCTGTTAGCGGTCATTCGGTCTTTTGAAAGAACTCAGACCACCGAAGAAACAAAGCTGAATTGTGGGAACATTATACTAGATCGGGAAAAGATGCAGCTATTATCACCAACCGGATGTTACCGGTTGTCCAAAAAAGAATATCAGATAATGGAAATGTTAATGACGACTTTTGGAAAGGGAATAAAAGAAAGCCGTATATTGGAAAAACTATGGCATGCGGATGAAATTGAGACAAGAGAAATTGTAGTTTTATATATATCTTATCTTTCAGACAAATTACAATCATTACATGCGACGATAAGGATTTGTCCGGTGGAAGATGAATTTTTTCTTAAAGAGGTAGAAAATGACATTTGAAGAATTTTATGGGAGGTATTATGTGAAAATGCTGAAAGCGCAGAAACGGCTGCAGGATATGGTTTACAATTATGAAAAGCAGGTCAATAAAGAAGATATTAATCCTGTGATGTATGTTTCTACCCGTATTAAGCAGCCGGACAGTATGCTTGCAAAATTAAAGCAACGGGGCTTTGAACAGACTTTGGATGCTGCACTCCATGATGTGTTTGATGCAATTGGTCTTCGGATCATTTGTTCTTTTGTGTCGGATGTATATGATCTAGTTTCTTGGCTGCACGAACAGAATGAAATAGAAATCATACAGGAGAAAGATTATTTTGCTTATCCTAAACCCAATGGTTACCGCAGTTACCATGTTCTATTGAGAATCAGGAAGGGAATAGGCAAGGATCTATATGCAGAAATACAGGTACGTACGATAGCCATAGACTGTTGGGCCTCCCTGGAACATCAGATAAAATACAAGAAGAAATTGCCGAATGAGCATATGCTGCAGGAAGAGTTGAAAAGATGTGCGGATGAAATAGCCTCAACTGATTTGTCCATGCAGGTAATTCGAGATATTTTGCGAAATGCGGAAAATCTTTAGTGTGATTTTAGGAAAGGGTGGTATAATGCGGAAAAACAGATTGGAGTGATGCAGATGAAACTATTGATTGCAGAAGATGATGCCAGACTGCTGAAATCGCTGCTGCATATTTTTACTGTCAATAAGTTCAGTGCAGATGGCGTATCCACGGGGACAGAAGCATTAGAATATGCACTCACAGGTGAGTATGACGGACTGGTTTTAGATATTATGATGCCAGGTATGGATGGAATTGAAGTTCTTAAAACACTCAGAGAAAAAAACATTACGACACCGGCATTGTTTTTGACAGCCAGGACGGAGGTTTCACAGAGGGTAGATGGGCTGGATGCCGGTGCGGATGATTATCTGCCAAAGCCGTTTTCGACCGCTGAACTTCTGGCAAGGGTAAGGGCAATGCTTCGGCGAAAAGAAAACTATACACCAGATCTTTTAACTTGTGGTAACCTGGTGCTAAACCGATCTACTCATCAGATATCATGTCAGTCAAATTGTCAGATACTCAGCCAAAAAGAGTTTCAGATATTGGAGATGCTGATGCAAAGACCTGGGATGATTATTACATCGGAACAGCTTTTGACACATGTCTGGGGGTGGAATGCGGAAGTAGATACAAGTACAATTTGGGTGCATATATCAAATATGCGCAAAAAGCTGGATAAAATAGAAACTCATGTTAATATACGGTTTGTACGAGGTGCAGGGTATGTTCTGGAGGAAGGAGCATGATTTATCATTTACAAAAAAAGGTAATTCGTATTTGCGGGGTTGCGGTACTTGTTGTGTTTTCAATCATTTTCCTGCTGATTTACATTTTTAGTATGAGGCAATTGAATAGAGCAATGGATGCCCTGACAGACCGGATATCAGAAAATGACGGCAAATTTCCGGAATGGAGGGATGATAGAGGGAACCCGGAATTACCGAGAAAACTGCCGGATTTTATGACCAGAGAAACACCGTTCAGTACCCGCTTTTTTACGGTACTGTTCGACGAGAACGGCAAGATTGTCTCTATAGATTTAGGCTCTATTTCTGCCATTACGGAAGAAGCTGCACGGGAATATGCCAGGGAAGCTTATACAAAAGACAGTGAACGTGGATGGATAGGCGATTATAGGTATAAACAGTATCATAAAGGGCAAGCGACGGCAATTGTTTATGTGGATGGCAGCATGAACCGATTTATGTCAAACAGGACGATTTTATCAGCTGGTATTGTGCTGGTGATCAGCGCTTTGGCTATTTGGCTTATTGTAATCTTTTTTTCCAGACGCGCAGTTTGGCCTGTGGCAGAAAGCTATGAGAAGCAAAAACAGTTTATCACAGATGCCAATCATGAATTAAAGACACCACTGACATTGGTGATGACAAATCTGGATATTTTGGAAGCTGAAATTGGCGAGAATGAGTGGTTGTCGGATATTCGCAGCGAAGGAGAGCGCATGAGTGCGCTAGTGAACCAGTTGGTTGCATTGGCGAGAATGGACGAAGGTAAAACGAATCTGGAAATGCGGCGATTTTCATTGAGCAATGTGATTATGGATGCTGTTTCAGAATTTCAAGTGTTGGCACAGGATCGCGGAAAAGCTATGGATATACAGATTGATTCCCATGTCGATTATGTCGGTGATGAAACGGCTGTCCGCAGAGTAGTCTCCATACTTTTGGAAAATGCCATTAAGTATTGTGATGAAGGAGGAGATATTCGCCTCAGACTGGAAAAAAAGAAACATCCTGTGCTTTCTGTGGAAAACACCTATGCAGATGTAGGTGAGATGGAGCTAAATAAATTATTTGACCGGTTTTACCGGACGGATAAAGCAAGAACTTTTACAGGTGGGTTCGGAATTGGATTGTCTATCGCCCAAACAATCGCAGCGCAGCATAAGAGTGAAATTAGTGCTTATAAAAAAGATGAGAGTCATATTGGGTTTAAAGTGGTTTGGCGATGAAAATATAGGAACAAAGGGAGCAATCACAATGGGTGGCTGCTCTCTTTTTAGGTTCACAAATCTTTCACAACTTTCTTTAGGCTGGCTTTAGCATGATTTAATAAAATTCATTAATAGTATTATAAATTTTTGAAAACGGAAGAGGTAGAGTGATGAAAGTAAAGGAATTTCTGAAAAAGCGCAGGAAGTGGCTGATTGCTGTTGTGATTTTTGGAATTATAGGGGCAGTGGCGGTCTCTTTTGCGGGCAGGGCGAAAAGGGCAGGAAAGGTTCCGGACGAAGTCCCGGCGCAGGAGACGGCGAATGTGGAAAGGCGTTCCCTGATGGAAACGGTGTCTGCCACGGGCAAAGTTGTCAGCGCGGAAGATAAGAACGTCACTGTATCCCTGTCCGGGGTGAAAGTCAAGGAAGTGAAGGTCGGGGTGGGGGACAGTGTGAAGGCAGGAGATGTGATCTGTCTGTTTGATACTGCGGATCTGGAAGAGGATCTGGCGGATGCAAAGACGACCTTGAACGTCTCGGAAGGGAAATCCGCGGTGGATGTAGCAGGCGCGCAGAGAGGACTGTCTGAGGCGCAGACTTCAGGGGAAATCGATATAGCGCGCGCCAATGCGGATGCAGATGAGGCATATAACGATTATCTGCGAGCCCAGACAGACGTGGAGGAGGCGGAGGATGACTACATAGAGGCGCAGGAGGCCACCGCCATTAAGAATGGGGAGTGGGAAGCGGCCAAAAAGCGAATGGAGGAGCTTGAGGACGATATGGAGGAAGCCAAGGAAGAGGTGGAAGAACTGTCGGATGCGGCCGAAAAGGCCACCGGGTACGCTGCGGAATTTTCTAACACGGTAAACGAACTGGCAAGTATCATTCCCGCGGAGAATAAGGAGAAGGATGTAAAGAGTTTCCTGTATATAGACAATAAGGAACTGGATTCCTTCGTGGCATCCGATTTCGTGAAAGCTGAGGCGGACGAGAGTTTGAAAACGCAGGTGGAAACCTATCTTGGGACACTTAAGGGCTTACAGACCTCATATCTTGCTGCAAAGAAGAATCAGACCGCTTATGAGGCGGCAAATGCGGTGTATCAGGCAGCTTCGGCGGATTATCAGGAAGCCCAGCAGGAGGCTTCTTCATGGGAGTCAAAGTATAACTCCGCAAAAAACAGCGAGAGCAGCTATGAGAACGCTCTCGATCAGGCGATCAGCAATTCTGATTCCAAATATGACACCTACGAACAGCAGGTGAGGAATAAGGAAGATGCTGTCAGAAACAGCGAAAGTACTGTGAGCAGCAAGGAGGATACGCTGACCAATTCTCAGCTGAACGCGTCCACGGCATCATTGTCGGATAAACAGCAGATCCGAAGCCTGGAGGAGCAGATTGAGGCATGTACGGTCAAAGCGCCGATAGACGGCGTGATCACTTCGCTCAACGTGGCGGAAGGAGATACATTCAGCGGTACGAATGATGCGGCGGTTGCCGTGATAGAAGATGTCTCCGACTATGAAGTGGAGGCGGAAATTGACGAATATGATATTGTTAAGATCAAGGAAGGACAGTCGGTAGTCATCAAGACGAACGCCACCGGTGATCTGGAGCTGGACGGTCAGGTGAAGGAGATCGCGCCGCGTGCCAGCTCAGCGGAGAGCAGCAGCTCAAGTGTGACCTACAAGGTGACGGTTTCGATCGATACGCCCTGCGAGGATCTGCGGATGGATATGACCGCGAAGCTGAGCATTGTGATCGAGAGCAGGGAGGATGTGCTGACAGTTCCTTATGACGCGGTACAGGAGGCGGTGGACGGGAGCTATTATGTGGAGCTGGTGCGGGAACAGGGCAATGACGGGGAGCTGCCGGAGGGCGGCAGGGTTCATGACGAAGAACAGCCTGTGGAGACTGACAGGGAGCAGGATACGGAAAAACAGACGGAAGCCCGGGAGGACAGACCCATGCCAGGGAACGGTATCGGCTTGGAAGGAAACATCAGTGCGGGTGAGCGGATTACGGTGGAAAAGGGGATTGAAAGTGATTATTATATCGAAGTGATAAGTGATGAAGTCGTGGAGGGCATGAAGGTGATTGTGCCGGCTTCCGATGACGGCGGACAGGATTTCAGGGGCATGGCTGGCAGGCAGGGTCCCATGGGAGGATTCTAGGATGGAACGGAAGAAGGTGATACAACTGGAGGATATCTATAAACGGTTTTATATCGGAACGCCCAACGAACTGCAGGTATTAAACGGAATCAGCCTGACTGTGGGGGAGGGGGAGTTTGTTGCCATTGTAGGACAGTCCGGATCAGGCAAGTCCACTTTGATGAATATCATAGGCGCGCTGGATCGTCCCACCGAGGGCAGTTACTATCTGGATCAGGTGGATATGAATGCGGCAAAAGACACGGAACTGTCCCGGATACGCAACCGCAAGATCGGTTTCGTATTTCAGACTTACAATCTGATCTCCAAGACCAACGCCATCAAAAATGTGGAGATGCCCATGCTCTACGCAGGCATGGCGCGAAAAAAGAGGCTGGAGCGGGCGAAGGAGCTTTTGACGCTGGTAGGCATGGAGGAGAGAATGCACCATCTGCCGGAGGAACTCTCCGGCGGACAGAAACAGCGCGTGGCTATCGCGCGTGCCATGGCAAACGATCCGGCGATCATTCTGGCGGACGAACCGACAGGGGCACTGGATTCCGGTACGGGGCGCATGGTGATGGATATTTTTCACAGGCTGCACAAGGAGCAGGGGAAAACCATTGTGCTGATCACCCATTCCCCGGAGCTGGCGGAGGAGACGGAGCGTCTGATCACGATCAAGGACGGCAATATTACGGGAGAGAGGAGCGGCAGGGATAGACAATGATCATTTATGAGAATATAAGGCTTGCGCTGTCCGGGTTGGCGGCAAATAAAATGCGCGCGCTGCTAACGATGCTGGGTATTATTATCGGTATTGCTTCCGTGATTGCAATTATGACGGTTGGCAATTCCATGACGACTTCCGTGTCCGATTCCATGGCATCCATGGGGGCAAACAATATCACGGTAGGTCTGCAGCAGAAGGCGGATGAGGAGGAGAGCACGGAGGAGGGGCTGCAGTTTGGCGGTCCGCCAAGAAGGGAGACGGCAGAGGATGAGGATGGGTTTACCGTTGAGATGCTGGAAAACTACTGTGAAACCTACAGGGATTCCATACAGGCGATCTCCGCTTCGGAGGATGTGGGAAGTGGTCAGATCGTGGAGGGGAGCCTTTATGCAAATGTATCTGTCACGGGCACCAGTCTGGGATATTTTGTGGCAAACAGCATAGATATCCTCACGGGACGGTTTTTCCGGGAGAGAGAGTTTGACGATGGCGTGCGTGTCGCCCTGATTTCGGATCTGGCGGTGGACAATATCTTTGGCGGAGATAAAGAGACCGCTGTGGGCAGTCAGGTGCAGGTCAATGTGGGAGACAAATATTACAGCTTTACCGTGGTGGGAATTTATGAGTACGACCAGTCCGCGTCAGGGTTCTCCTCTTCCTCCACAAAGGACACGACGACACAGATGTACATTCCATTAAAGACGGCAAAAGAGCTGACTCACACAGAGAATTATTTACAGTTTACCGTGGTGACCACGACCGGCGTGGACGCGGATACGTTTACGGAGACGACGGAAAACTTCTTTTCACCGTATTATAGGAATAACCGCAAGTTCGAACCGTCTGCTTTCAGTATGTCTTCCATGGTGGAGGAGATGACCTCCATGCTGGGGACGATCACGCTGGCGATTTCTGTGATCGCGGGTATTGCCCTGCTTGTGGGCGGCATCGGTGTTATGAATATCATGCTTGTCTCCATCACGGAACGAACGAAGGAGATCGGTACGCGCAAGGCGCTGGGGGCGCCAAACAGCTCCATCAGATTGCAGTTTATTGTAGAATCCATTGTGATCTGCCTGATTGGCGGGATCATCGGCATTGTGCTGGGCGTGGCTCTGGGTATGGGGCTGGCGAATCTGCTTGGCACTTCAGCCTCTCCCTCGGTACAGAGCATTGTCCTGTCACTCACGTTTTCCATGGTGATTGGCCTGTTTTTCGGATATTACCCGGCCAACAAGGCGGCAAAAATGAATCCCATCGAGGCTCTCAGATACGAGTAGGGTGTTACACAGAGAGATAAAAGGCCGGACTGTCGCATTTGAAATGGAATAAAGGACAAAGGTATTTTATTACAACAGCGCTTATGTGTGTCCGGTTCTTCTCACACAGCCGGAAAATGTTTCCGGCTGTATGTCAAAAGAGGCGGTGTGGTTCTAACGTATGAATCCGCACCGTCTTTTCGTTGTGTGCACAGCGGGGCACGTTTCTAACAGGTTAAAGTCATGTGTTCTGCAAGTTGTCAACAGCTTGCCAGTGAATGTCTAGTCGGAGTAATCGCCAGTGAGCTCCGCAGCAAGCATCCAGTGCTTTGGGTTACTGAAAAAAATGATACTTGGTTTTGATAAAATTCAAATAAAAATGGACTTGACACATAAATCTTACTGGTGTAAGATTTGTGCTGAAACTCTTAACTTTTAGAAAAAATTTTTACCCATGAATCTTACAAATGTAAGATTAAAAAATAAAGGATTTGACTATTTTAGACATTTGCTGAAAGAGGATTGATAGAAGATGATAGGTAATCTTTTTCATATTAATCAGGGATCAAAAGACAATATTATTTGTGGAAATGCAGCCCATGTACCTTATTGCTGCTAAAAATTGTAATCCTTTGCCGGAAAGAATGGATATACGGATGCAGCAGGGCATACATTGGTAACTTGTGCCAAAATGATGCAGTCATGGAGCAGCTGTCAGAGAAAAAGGAGAGTAAGAGGAGATTTTATTAAAGTCTCATTAGAAAAACAGCGTAACAAAAATAGAAAAAACAAATTGCGAAACAAACTAAAAATGAAAGGTGTCAGGACAAATTGGAGGTAATTATGAAAAAGAAAAACAATTATTTTAAAGTGGCATATTGCGTAGCTGTATGTGCATTTATTTTAACAGGCTGCTCTAATAACTACAGTACAGATGAAAAGATATTTATGGAAAATGAAAAAGAAGAACTGGAAGAAGAAAAAATGGGGGAACTAGAAGTAGAATCAAGTGGTGCTTCCATAGAGGCAGATACAGAAAATTCTACTGACAGCACAGTCATGGAACCAGAGATCGTGGATGTGGACTGGTCAGAATATTTTAACGGATTGAATGGAGCCGCAGTTGTATATGATGCCACTAACAGACGGTATACAATGTATAACGGTGATTCTGCATTGACCAGAAGCTCGCCATGTTCCACATTTAAGATTATTTCTTCCCTGATTGCCCTGGAGAATGGAATCTTTGAGCCGGAGGATTCCACAAGGGAGTGGAGTGGTGAAGTATTCTGGAATGAGGATTGGAATAAAGATATTGATTTTAGTGAAGCATTCCGTACTTCCTGTGTATGGTATTACAGACAGGTTATAGATGATATTGGGAAGGATATGATGCAAAAAGAACTGGATAAACTTCAGTATGGCAATTGTGATATTTCTGATTGGGAGGGACGGTTGAATACAAACAATAATAATCGGGCTTTAACAGGTTTTTGGATCGAATCCTCTTTAATGATCTCACCTAAAGAACAGGTAGAGGTAATGGAACGTATCTTTGGTGATAATTTCTAAGGAAAGAACCG
>DLAA01000128.1:0-2490 GCA_002493835.1 Lachnospiraceae bacterium UBA7060
GTGGAATTGATCTTTGCCTGCACTTTTGAGTCAAGCATGGCAGGTTCCGCACCTGATGGTTTCCAGTCCAGAACAGAATCATCCGCATTATTACTGAAATATTTATCCCAAGGATAATCGTTCCTTCCCCATAATGAACCGTCAATCTTGGATGTATCCATCACGTTGTAGTATGCTCCGGGGAATCTCGTCTGCCACATATCCTTAAAACTCATTCCCTCCACGCTCTCCTGTCCTGACGCTTTTGTGGCTGCAAGCTCCGCAAAGCTCACACCCCTGCCTGTGCCTGTTTTCTGTGTTCTATTCGCATACTGGTATGCGTCTGCCAAAGTTCCGTTTACTCCTAAAATGCTCATAAACAAACACTCTCCTTCCTGATTAACTTTCCCGTCACAACTCCTCTGTCATTCAGAGCCGTCTCTGCTCTCTTGTGATAAGTCCGAGCAGCTATCTCCTTTTACTTCAAAATGCCCGCCGCTTCATAAGCCGTAATCGAAACCGCCTTTTTTGGTTATGTTGGTCTGATAATACCTCTCGTCTGTTTCCTGCTCCATCAGTTTGCGTTTCAGAGCGCTTTCCTCATTCAGTCGGGCATATTCCTCGCGCCGTTTCTTCTTTGCCGCCTGTTCTGCTTCAAACTGACGCATTTCTTCCTCTGTCGGGCCAGTAATATTACCACCATGACTGGAAGCCCGGAAACGTGCAATCTCCCCATCCTCATCCAAAACAATAAGATGGGAGCAAATCCTTCCGGGTACTTGGTTTGTTGCAATAAAACTCTCCACTTTGGCCATGACCTGTTTTGCCAGTTCTGGATTATTTTTCATTTTTTCTTCCAGTTCTGGCGGCACGACAATCGACTTCTGTCCAGCGATTGAATGGAGCCTTGACTGTACCCCGAATGAATCCATAGCAGGATTCGCCCCATTCGGTTTCCAATTCACGGCGGATTCGTCTAAATCATTACGG
The DNA here is from genome assembly GCA_002493835.1 of Lachnospiraceae bacterium UBA7060. Taxonomy (GTDB): domain Bacteria; phylum Bacillota; class Clostridia; order Lachnospirales; family Lachnospiraceae; genus UBA3282. The sequence goes on from DLAA01000128.1 coordinate 970, forward strand.
AAAAATTTCTCAAATGGAAAATCATTCCTTTCCCATACCCCCTGCGGAATATTGGACGCATCTGCCGTATGGTAGTACGCCCCCGGAAATCTCGCCTGCCACATATCCTTGAAACTCATTCCCACCGCAGTTCCCTTCTCCACCGCCTTTGCCGCCGCAAGCTCCGCAAAACTCATGCCCTCACTTTTTCCTGTCGCATTCTTTCGGTACTGCTCTGCCAGATAGTACCCTCCCAATTTACCTGTCACTCCGAAATCCATCTTCCTCTCTCCTTTCATTTTTATCAGCAGCCCTTCTGTCAGTCAGAGCCACCGTCTGCCCCTCTGTGATAAGTCCAAGCAGTTCGTTACCCCAAATGCTCTAAAAGTTTAAAGCAAAGGCATTTCACCCAAACTTATTTATTTTCTTCCGCCTCTCCCTGCTGTAACATGACTGTCACATGAAATACATCCCCTTTCACTTTTATGCTTACACCCCCAAAATACCTCTCTGCCATGTCTCGCACATTTTCAAGACCAATCCCATGTTCCGTGATAATCTCCGGTATGGCACTCTGTTTCGTTGTAACTGGAAGCGAGCCGCCTTTCTTCATAGGAATAATCCCGTCAAAACTGTTCTCGACATCAAGCAACAAGAACTGTTTCTTCCGTTTCATAGTAAGACGTATAAATCTTTTTCCTGCTTCCAGCTTTTCACAGGCTTCAATGGCATTATCGAGAAGATTATTCAGAATAATCCCTAAATCGAATACCGGGATTTCCCCTCCATACCGAAAATCTGCATCGAATCGGATTCCCGCTTTCTCTGCCCTGCGGCATTTGTCATTGATGATGACATCCGTAACCGCATTTCCCGTCACATACTTATATTCCAGTTCCTGCATGGTATCGTCCATCCTCTGGACGTATTTCTCTATCTCCCCATACTCCCCCGCTCCTGCCAGACCTTTGATGTTCGCCATATGGTTCTTCATCTCATGCCGTACCTTTCGGATGCTGCCGTAAAAATTCTCTGCTTCCTCCAGTCGCTTTTTCATGGCTTTAACCTGCTGCTCCTCTACAAAATGCTTCTGTCTTTCGGAAAGCAGAACACGGTACCTCTGCCAAAAATAAATCAATGCAGCCTCCCCCGCAAAAATCAACACCGCTATCATTGGGAATTTCCATAGTAAGTCTGGTTTTTCATCAAACAGAATAAAAAGTCCCTCATTTATTTTTATAATCAGCAGCCCATTGACTACTCCAGCAATCAGGCTCCCAACAAAATTTAGTATCGAAAGCAGAATAACATCCTGCCACGCCATTGTCTCTGCTTCCTTAATGATCCTGCACAAAATAACTGTCATCACCACAAATAACACTGTGTAAAAGAATACAGAAAAAGATATCCCAACCGTCATGCAGTAGTACGCCTGCTGTTGATAATTCTCCTGCCATGCATCAAGGTTTTTCAACATTGCACCTGTTATTTTCATGTAAATACTGCTCGCTATCAAATAACTCAGGCAATGGAGATTATAAA
>DLAA01000128.1:2737-3014 GCA_002493835.1 Lachnospiraceae bacterium UBA7060
AGGCAATGGAGATTATAAAAAGCAAGTATTGCAAATACCGCTTTGCCAATCTGCTTTTTATAACATACCCCACCATATCCTAATACTGCAAACGCCGATACAGCGTATCTTACCCAAGCGGCACATGGCAGAAGCCCTATCCCTACATTTACAAGAATAAACAGAACTGCGGCAATGCCATCCTTTTTTCCTTTTCTCATGCTGAAAACTGCCATCCATAAAACAAGGAACATTATGGCTTGTATGACGATCTTCCATATATCCAAGATGCTATTCA
>DLAA01000166.1 GCA_002493835.1 Lachnospiraceae bacterium UBA7060
GTCCGATTCCCGTCAGCAGCTTTTGAAAAGCCTTGATTTCAGGGCTTTTTTTATTTCTGTTTAGTAGTTACTTGTGTTCTGCTTTATGAATTTGTTAGAGTTTTGTTATTTTAATATCTATTCTGCGAGATTTTCCCAGAATGAAATTAGAATCGCCTTAAAATCGATTCTGCAAGGTCAGAGTTGGAAATGGATTTGGATCAAAAGAAGTAACATAAAATAATTTGACAGACATATAATAACAAGATATAATAAAAGTACGAAAAATCGTACGGATTTGCGAGGTGATATTATGTTGGCGGTAAAGAGCATGGATGTGCGCGAAAATTTTAAAGAATGGTGTAATAAAGTTATTGGTGGTGAAACACTTATTGTGTCGAGACCTAAAAATGAAAATGTAGTAATTGTATCTGAAAAAGAATATAACGAACTGGCAAAAGCAAAAAGGAATGAGGAATATCTAAAAAAATTAGACCATAGCTTTGCCCAGTTGGAACAAGGTAAAACCATATCTTTCAGCATGGAAGAATTGCGGGCAATGGAATCTGATGATTGGAAACCCACACAAAAAGTATTAAATTGGTTGAAACAGCAGGGTCAGACAAATGAATGATTTAACATTTACAGATAAAGGATTTGCTGATTATGTATATTGGCAGTTTGAAGACAGAAAAACTGTTAAGCGAATTAACAATCTGTTAGAAGATATCAAACGAAACGGAGCAATGCAGGGTATTGGCAAACCTGAACCATTGAAGCAACGTCCCGGATATTCCAGACGGATCGATGAAAAAAACCGGTTGGTATATGATATTGATGAATTGCAGAATATTAAAATCATATCATGCAGAGGACACTACGATGATTGAGGCTGCTATTCCTAAAATATCTGATTCCCGTCAGCAGCTTTTATCGGAACAGAAAAAGGCTTTTCGATGTATGATGCGTCGCAAAGCCTTTATTTTTATATTTATTGTTTTTTCATTATCAGTTTGCTATACTCTAATTGAAATTGCATAGAATTATAGAATGGAAGAAAATTTGTTTTGTGTATGAATTAAATAATGGAAAGGATGTGTTCTTATGGCATATGATACGCTGGTCAGAGAAGCAAAAGATCTTCCCGAAGATGTTGAAATACACATCAAAAAAGGAAACAGCAAACCATTCTGTCTATAATAATACTGCACCCCACAGATCGATAAATCCGTTAGCGGATGAATTTATTTCTATTGCAGAAGATTTTGACATGACACCGAATTGTTTTAAGGAGTATCTATAATGTATCTGTTGGACACCAATGCCCTATTAACCATGATTGAAAAGCTGTAGACACATGATAGACAGTGTGCATTCCTCCTTGATTTTATGGGCTTTTCGGGGCGGAATCAAGTCCGATTCCCGTCAGCGGCTTTAACTTTAAGAAGATTAAAATAAAGGCGTTTCAAAGAAATTGCTCTTTGAAACGTCTTTATTTTTATTCGACATCCTCATCACTCATACTTCCCAGCAGTTCCATTACCTCTGCTTCGGTCATATAGACAACGTCTGTAATTTTGTTATCCGCACCCCGAATGATTTTGATATGAACGATTCCCGCCGGGTTCATATTCAGCGTGTAAAAAGATTTGTTGGCCCGTATGTCCAGAAAAAAGTTGACCAACTGTCCTTGGTAATAATAATCCCTGCCATCTATCGTAACGCCTACAGCCTGGTATTCCGCCGCCCGGGCTGCCGCCCATTCTTTATCCTTCTGCTCCTCCAGTTCATCTTTCCCGTCCAATCTGTCAAACAGTATGGATTGACAATTCCACTTTCCATCCTCCAACGCCCGATCCAGCCAAAGCTTCCATTCTGTTTCGTCCATGCAGTCCATCATAATAGAAAAAAACGCAATTTCTTCATCAGCATACGCCTTTTCGGCAAAGTCGGCAAATAGAGAAGAAGTTGTTTCAAGACCATGCACGGCGACTGAAAAAAAAGCAAAATCACCATCTGCATAGAACTTTTCAAGCCATTGTTTTTGAACAGTTTCATCCAGTTGAGGAAAAATAAACTCAAACAGCGGCAAACTGCCAGCCTCATAGCACTGCCTTACCTGGGAAATATAATCTTTGCTGCCTTGTTCACTAATTCCAGCCTGTGCGGAATTTACTTTTTCAGATACTGGAGGGTTTCCGGACGGCTGGTTGGATGCGGCGGCAGTAGGATAGACGCCGACCAAAGCCGCACCCAAAATTATGCACAGCGTTAACACACCTGTCAAAAGCCGGAATGTTTTTGACCTTCTCTCAAAATTCATAATTACACCTAACCTTTCTTTTAATAGCTGCTTATTTTCACTCAATGTAACTGCACCGAGATTTTCCTTATACTTCCCGACTTCTGCCATGGCGTCAAGCAAGGTTTTCCCGTAATCCCGCGCGTTATCACACCCTATTTTTGTAAGAACCGCCTCATCACAGGAAAATTCGCACGCCTTTGTGAGCTCCCGGCTCATAAGATACACAAGCGGGTTAAACCAATGCAGACAAACCGTAATCTGTATCAGCCATTTATATACCATGTCCCACCGCTTGTAGTGGGTCAGCTCATGCAGAACGATACACTGAAAATTCTTTTCGGGAATGTCCACGCCTGGCAGTACAATACACGGATGAAAAAAGCCAATTAGCAATGGTGAAGAAATCAACGAATTGGTGCATAGCTCTATCGGCTTTTTAATACCATCCCCCTTCGCAATGATGGAAAGATAATCTAAAAGTGCAATGTCAGAAACCGAGGTCATTCCTGCATGGATATACCGTATAAAGCCCTGATAAGCAGTTATTTTTCGTATCAACAGCCCCAGTGCAACCACCACCCAAACCAGCCAGACGTGATTGATTAACAGCATCCCCATATCATGCAGCGGATGGATGACTGTAACATCCTCTGCCGGACTATTTCCATTTTCATTATTATTTGTTTCAAACTTCTGCTCCAAATCATCGGCCAGAGCAGGAGCCTCTCCCGGAATATTTAGCGCATTTTTTTGCTGCAATAAAGGAGTTATCTGCGTTATCTTTTGATCGACAGCCTGATATGCTTTCCCCAGCAGGTTCACCTCCGACTCGAACGGAAGCAGCAGCCGCAAAACAACAGCCAGCCAAATATAATACTGCCACTGACGACTGATTCTATTTTTCAAAAAAGGCTTTCCCAAAAGCAGGACAAAGATAAGCAAACCACCGGAAAAGGACATGGACAGGAAAATTTTAAAAACTGTGTTCATTGCTCCCCTCTTCCTTTCTCCAGCAGTCTTTTTAATTCTTCGTACTCCCCGTCTGTCAGTAAATCTCCCATAATTAGATTGGAAACCAGCCCTTTTGCGCTCCCCTCATAAATCTTGTCCAGGAAATTTTTCGTCTGTACTGTCTGATACTCCGTTTCCGATATAAGCGTCGTATATTCGTTGCGGCGTCCAATTTTTTTCGCACTCAAAAATCCTTTGTTCATCAGTCGTGACAAAAGTACAATCAGGGTATTCTTTTGACACGGTTTACCTCTGGCCGCCAGCCCATCCATGATATAGGAAAACAATGTCACCTCCTCTGGGTTTCCCCACACAATTTTCATAATTTCAAGTTCGGCATCAGATATTTGCTGTATCATACACTGCTCCTCCCAAAAGTATAACAACATGTTGTCATTAAAATATAACATATTGTTGTACTATTGTCAAGAGTTACCTTTACAAGAATATTCTAAAGTGGATAAAGCGTTACTATGAGCAGCGCTGACTAAGGCTGTCCAGCATAGGCATCTATCCCGTCTGCAATGCCGTCAGCGATTTTAAGCTGGTACTCCTCTGTCGCCATAAGCATATCCTCCTCCGGATTCGTCATGTAGCCCATCTCAACGATGGTCACTGGAACCATACACCAGTTGATTCCGCTCATAGTGTCTGTCTCCCAGACATACTGCTTTTTACATTCAGTCTTCGACACCAGGCCGTCCAAAACACAGTCCGACAGCCTCCTGCTCTGTTCATACAGAGCAGCGTTATAAGGGTTCGATGAAGTCTGGCAGATCGTCATAGCTCCCTTTACAGACGAATCCTCCGAACCGTTCGCATGAATGCGCACGAAAGCATCTGCCTTCGCATCATTGGCAGTCTGAGCCCTCTCGCTGTTGCTGATATCCACATCATGGGAATCCCGCACCATCACAACACGGTATCCTCTGCCCTCGAGCTCGTCCCGCAGTTTCCGCGCCACCATAAGAGTCAGTTCATATTCATGCAGGCCGCTTGCGACACCTGATGTGCCGCCCGCGACTTTTGCTTTTGTCTCCGCTGCCCCTGGACCCACCGGCTCCTTTTCACTGTTTCCCTTCTGCTGATGGCCTGCGTCTATGACGACCAAGAAACCGTTTTCCCCACGTGCATTTGCTATACCCGCCTCGCCTGTCTCCGGCTCTTTCCCGGCTTTTTCTTCACCTTCAGCTAAGCCACTTGACGGCGCT
>DLAA01000005.1 GCA_002493835.1 Lachnospiraceae bacterium UBA7060
TTCCGCCTCTAATGTAGGGGAAAGCGGTCTGAAACATAGATTGCTGTCCCCTGTTGTGTTGATCAGCCTGTCCAATGTAATCACATATCCAAAGCCTTTTTTAACAAATTGAGCGGCGTTATAAATCAAATCATAAGTTGCCACGATGTTGAGCATGGAAATATCAGCCCTTAACCAGCGGAACATTTCTGTACTGATTGAGGCTTGATGGGATACGATCAGGGGTTTGTCCCACAAATCCTCTGCATAAATCGTTTCCTTTTCTGCTAACGGACTATCCTTACGCATCAATACGCCCCATAAGTCTTTTTGCAAAAGTTTGAGATAATCATATTTGCTGATGTCTGCTTCCCCAACTAACAATCCAAAGTCGATTAACCCTTTATCCAGTCTTTCCATAACACGTTCTGCATCGCCGCTGTAAATGTGGTAATGGATGAGAGGGTGTTTTTTCTGCAGATCCTGGGCGGCTTGTGCCAAAAAGGAAATACTTTCAGTTTCTCCGCAGCCGATATAAATATCACCATTGATATTTTCGCTGGAAGATGCCAGTTCTGCCTTTGTCTTTTCCATTAAATCAACCAATTCTTCCGCACGTTTACGCAACAGCATTCCGTCCTCTGTCAGCGTAACTTTTTTACTTCCACGGATGAGTAGCTGTTTCCCTAATTCTTCTTCCAAATCTTTTAATTGTCTGGAAAGCGGCGGCTGTGTCATGCGCAGGGCTTCCGCTGCCTTTGTTATGCTTTCTTCCCTTGCAACCGCAAGAAAATACTGTAATACTCGAATATCCAAGCGTAAAACCTCCTTAATCATGTTGTTGTCTATACAATAACAAAAATAACCATACTTTTCAAGTATGAAACTCTATTCTATATATGTATTTGATATTAGATATAAATACCTTTATGATAATAACTGGAGGTGGATTGTTATGTCTGATACGGAAAATAAGGTAAATCTAAGTACATATAAAAAAGAAATGAAAGACGTACTGCAAAGGTTTGTGAAAACAATGCCTGCATATAAAGAGTTGCAGTTTTTTTTGAAATGCGTTGTCAATCACTATCTAACAGACTTTGAAAAAAATAATTCAAATATTGTTGTGATTGGTTCTAATATTCCGCAGGAATTAGTCCTTGTGTCGGGTAAAATGCCCTACTGGATTTTAGGTGGAAGCAGGGTAAGCTCCATGTGGGCGGATGACATTGTGCCGAGGGACACAGATCCGGTCAGCAGATCAGGTCTTGGCTATATCCTTTCCGGTTTTGCAAAAAAATCATTGATTTTGATACCATTGGTTAGCGACAGCACGAGGAAGCTGGCTTATATCCTGAAATCAAAAGGATTAAAGGTACATACCTGCCATTTTTCGCCAGTGAAGGATGCGCAGTCACTTTTAGAATGGAGGCGGCAGTACGAAGCGTGCCAGAATGCGGTTGCGCTGCACTTAAAAAGACCGTTGACAAAACGGGTTCTGCAAAAGTCGCAGGAAGAAATTCTGATGGCAAAAAAGCGAATACAGGATTTTATGGAAGTATCACAGGGTACGATGAGCGGAAGCGGCAGAATGTTTATTTTAGGCAGCTATTATTGTGCAGATAATCTTTCGGAATGGAGTTTTCAGTTGGAATGCCTGACAAACAGACTACGAAAAGAGCAAAAGCAGCAGAACAATGATAAAAGTAAAGTCCTGCTGCTTGGTTCTCCGGTTTATTTTCCCAATTACAAAGTGCCGTTTCTGATTGAGGGAGTCGGACTTGAACTATTCTTGCAGGCGGATTATACATCACTTTCCATGCAGGATTGTATCGGGTTGGAATCCATGCAGAAAGAATTTGCGGCAGATGTTTTTTATAGGAATGATACTTCTTCTGCGTATGTAAAAAACGATGCGCTGTATGAGCGTATTGCAAAATTACTTACGGAAAAAGAGATTGACGGTGTTGTCTATCATGTATTAAAAGGGCAGATTGAGTATGATTTTGAATTAGGGCGTTTTGAGGAATTATTTGAAAGGCTGGATATTCCAGTGTTCCGTCTGGAAACGGATTATAACTATCAGGATATAGAGCAGCTCCGTATCCGGTTGGAGGCGTTTTCGGAAATTTTGAACCAGCGCAGATACAGAAAATATGGAAAGGAAACGGTGGCAGTATGAAAGAAAGAAAAATCGGGACGGCGGTTGTATGTGCCATTTGTGCATTCCTGATTGTGTCAGCTTTTTTTGCAAAGGATTTTGTTCTGTATGATTATCATATGAATGTTTCGGATTACCATTATGCAAAAACAGAAGAAGAAAAGCCGTTGTCCGCAGATACTTCGCTATGGTTTTCCTATGGAGATGCGGGAAAGGAAGTTTATTATGGGGTAAGTGCCAAAGTACAGGAAGAAAGCATGACGGTCTATGCACTGACACAGACTGGAGAGGTTTCTGTTATCAGAGGAAATGAAAATCCGATCAGGCAGGATTCACTGGGACATTTTATTGCGGCGCTCCCAATGACAGAACAGGACATAGACGGGGACGGTGAGGTAGAGAAGGTCTATGACTATGCACGGGCAGATTTTGGCCTGAATGCTTTTAACCCTGCGCCGCAGAGATTTCTGACAGAGGATATACCGTTTGAGTTAGTGTTTGCGGAACGCAAGTATATCATGGTCTATTACGGAAATGAGATTTTAAAAGGTGCAGAGGTTCTTGTAACCTCTTATAACGGGGAAAAGAAAAGATACCGGACAGATGAACACGGTTGGATTCAGGGACTTCCAAACAAGGATATACGGGAGGGTTTTACTGCTGTCTATTCTCCTGACGGAGAAGCTGTGTATCGTATGCACTATGCGCTGGAGGATTATCCGTATTTCTCGGTACACTTTTGGAACGCACATTTACCGTTAGTGGTCATTTTTGCTTTGACAGGCATTGGTATTGTGATGGTTTATCTGATACGGAACCGTATGGAGAGAAACAATCCAGCTTATGCAATTTATTCCAGAGAGCGTGTAGGGATATATCCGGGTACGTTGCATCAGAAAACATCTTCCAAATTTTTATTTGTCCGGTGGTTGTGTCTGTTTGCAGGTATGTTTTTGTGGGCATATGCCGGAAGGCTGATTCATCAGGGGCAGACATTGAATGAGGTTTCCATACCTGTATTCAGTTGTCCGTTTAATCTGGATCAGGTGGTGGAGGTGCCGTGTTATTATTTATCGCATCTTCCAAATCTGTTTGGAAGGTTTGGGGCGGATTTTCCTGAACGTAATATGGCATATGGAGTTATGTTTTTAGCGACAACACTTTTCTGCTTTATCTTTCTTGGGCGTATTTTGTGCGGATTTCTTTGTCCGGCAGGTCTTTTGCAGGACTTAATGGATAAACTGCGGCAGGCGCTGCATATCCGCCCGATTGCTGTTACGGATCGGATAAACCGTTTTTTACAGCCGATTAAATGGGTGTGGATACTGCTGTTTTTAGGTTTTGCCTTTGCAGGAGGGGATTTTTGTGACATCTGCCCACTGAAAGGATTTACAACCGCACAGGGCGGCTATTGGACAAATTTATATCTTGGCGGATTTTTTGCCGTGGTGATTTTGGCAGGCAGTTTTTTCATTAAACGCTTTTGGTGCATTATATGTCCGATGGGGTATTTGATGGGGCTGTTCAAAAGGTTTAATTTATTCAAGCTCAAAAAAGACTGTACTTCCTGTACGGAATGCGGAGCTTGTTATCATGCCTGCCCGATGCGGATTAAAAGCATTTACACGGAAAGAGATAAGGAAAATGTGCAGACAGTTGACTGTATGATGTGTGGCGAGTGTATCCATAAATGTCCGGAGGACAATGCGTTATCCATGACGTTTTGCGGAAAGACGGTTTACAAATCTTCCCGGAAAACTTTTATGTCAAAATTTTCCAGAGGAAAGGAGGAGTAAGTTATGCCAGAGCAGAATGGGATAAACGAACGGCAGCGGGAATTATTTATAAGAAAATCCACAAGGGTGGCGGCATCTTACCTGAAACGTGCTAAGGAGCTGTCTGAATTGCCGGAAGCCGCAAAGCCTTTCTTTGATGTGTTGGAAAATACATATGTTAACAATGTGAAGGAAATCACTAGGCTCGAAAATACCTCACCAAGTGATTTCACGCGCTGCGAAGCAGAGCTTCTTCACATGGCAGACATACAGAAACCGGAAGATAGGAAAAGCATTGGAACTTTATGTGTCATGGTTCCGGCAGAGCTTGTTTATGCCGCAGGCGCTATGCCTGTACGTTTGTGTTCCGGCAGTTATACGGCGTATTCTATCGGGGACGATTATATTCCCCGTGATGCCTGCCCTTTGGTAAAGGCGGTTATGGGATTTGGTAAGATTAAGGCGCTGCCGGTATTAGATAACTGTTCTCTGTTGGTTGCGCCTGTAACCTGTGACTGTAAAAAGAAACTTGCCGGAGTGATCGGCTCAGTGAAGAATACGGTGCCGCTTCATGTCCCGCCATTGAAAAAAGACGATGCCGACACAGAGGTTTTTCTAAAGGAGCTGTACCGACTAATACCGGTGCTTGAAAAAGAAACGGGAAAACAGGTTACGGCAAAGTCTTTGGCAGAAGGGATCAACATGGTCGGAAACGCACAGTATGAGATGTCAGAGTTTCTGAAATACAGAAGGCTCACTCCGGCACTGATGAGCGGGACACAGGTAATGTCAGTGATGAATGCCTATTCTTATATGCCTGCCAATCTATGGGCGGAGCAGATGCACAGGCTGAATGAAGAATTGAAGCTGCGGCTTTCGCAGGGGCATTTTGTAAGCAGGAAAACCAGCCCCGTATTCTCGTGACGGGTTCGCCTATTGCTTTTCCAAACATTAAGGTTCCGCTTTTGATTGAGGAAATGGGAGGAGTTCTTGCGGCAGATGAAACCTGCATGGGAGAACGGGGATTATATGATCCGGTATCAGTCATTGATGCCAGTTTTGACGGGATGATGCGTTCTCTTGCCTCAAGATATACAAAGCCCTGTACCTGTCCTGTGTTTGTGGATAACAGCCAGCGTATTTACCGGATTAAGCAGATGATAAAGGATCATAAAATTCAGGGAGTCATTTACCATGTGCTGCGTGGCTGTCTGGTGTACGACTATGAATATCAGCTTATGGAGGAGGCGATGGGAAAAATGGATATTCCCATTATCCGTGTGGAGAGTGATTACAATGAGGAAGATGTAGAACAGCTCCGTATCCGCATCGAGGCGTTTATTGATCTGATTAAATTCAAGTAAACGACAAAGGAATGCCGTTTACTTGAATTGCAGAAAGAAATCAAAAAGGAGGCGTGACGGTTATGGGAAAATATTATCTGGGACTGGATGGCGGTTCTACTTATCTGAAAGCCGCCCTTATGAAAGATAAAAAAGTAGTTGGCACCGTGGTATATCCTACGGGAATTGACAATAACGGGGTGGCAAAGAAAATTGTGGCAGCATTGTGTAAAAAATACGGCATCAGCCGGACAGATATAGGCTACATCATGGCTACCGGGTACAGCCGCAAAATTCTTGAGGTTGCTGATGATGATATTTCGGAGATTACGGCTCATGCTTACGGGGTGCGGGTGACTGCACCGGAGGGATACCGTCCGGGTATGGTCATTGATATTGGTGGGCAGGACAGCAAGATTATTTATCTTGATGCAAACTATAACGTCAAAAATTTTACCATGAATGACAAATGCGCGGCAGGAACGGGAAAGTTTATGGAGGTTATAGCGCAGATTCTGGAAACGACGATCGATCAGGTCGGGCCGCTTTCTTTGGAAAGCACTGCGCCGTGTGACATCAACAGTACCTGTGTGGTTTTTGCACAGTCGGAAGTGATTTCGCTTGTGGCGAGAAAGGTTGACAGGCGTGACATTTTGGCTGGAATGCATTTGTCGATGGCAAAGCGGATTATAAAGATGATGAA
>DLAA01000104.1:0-4932 GCA_002493835.1 Lachnospiraceae bacterium UBA7060
CCGTCGTCAATGAAGAAAACGGGATTGGAAAAGCCGTTGTCCGCCGCATATTTGGAGAGGACTGCTTTCTGGTTCACAATGCTGTTGCTGTCGCCCTCTAACGTATCTTCCTGCGAAAGACGGGCGTATAATGCTGTTATCTGTCCGGGCTTATATGTATTTGCTGTCATATGTTCATTCCTCCTGTAATGAACGTCCGACAAACAGTATGTGCAAAATATCAAAAAATACCGTGGCATTTTTTGATATTGCTATTATAGCACATTTATCCCTGCTTGTCATTGGGTGGTTTGACGGTTTCCTCTGTCGGCTTCCCTTTTTCGGGCAGATAGCCGCTGTCCTTGATTTCCAGTTCCCAATCCATTCTTTTCCCTTCCTTTCCGTATTTGCTAAATGATAAGTTTCGGAGCAAGCATAGGAAACGGGTACCCATTTCCGTAATTCTGCCCGTCTGCGCTACGGCTTGCCGGACAGATTTTGCTTGTTGGGAAGAATCCCAAACCCTCTTGAAAATCCGCTCACTACCTACAACACCACACGGGGCAGTTTTGACGGACTTTTGAGAGAAATTCTTCAAAAAGTTTTCCTTGTTTCTTAATACGGGGAAGTTTGGGAAATGCCAATATAAATAATTCTTTTTTGCAGGTATTGATTTGGGTTTTATATAGCGTTAAGATTTCTCATGGGCAACTGTCAACAAAAAATGCCTTTGACTTTACCCTTACGGTAAAGTGTATACTTTGAGAAAGAAAAGAGAGGTGATTATCATTGCTGTCTATTGGTGAGTTTTCAAAAATATGCAAAGTGTCTACCAAAACTCTCAGATACTACGCCGAGATAGGGCTTATTCTGCCAAGTGAAATCAACCCGGAAAATGGGTATAGATACTATGCCATTGAACAGTTGGAAATTATGCTGCTCATTATCCGCTTAAAATCATATCATTTCTCTTTGGAGGAAATAAAGCAGACTATAGAATCGGGAGAATGGAACGAGGAAAAACTGTATGTTGCCCTAATCCAAAAACGGAACGATATGAAAAAGCAATTATATGAACAGGAAAAGAGCCTGCGTCAACTGGAATGCGACATATCGAACCTAAAAAACGGAAAGCCCATCATGTCATATTTAGATGATATTGATGTAGAACTTGTGGAAGTACCAATGATGTATCTGCTTTTTGTCCGAAAGATGGTTCAAGCGGATAATTTTTCTGATGAATACGACATTTGTTTTGGAAAGCTATTAGGCAGGATAAGAAAAGAAAATTTAACCATAGCCAACCCTCCAATGGTCTTATTCCACAGCAATGAATTTAGCATGTTTGGTTTAGATACGGAATTTGCTATCCCTATTAAGGAATATGTAACCGGAACAAGAGATTTTAAGGCGGGGTTATGTCTGAAAACTGTTGTAAAGGGAAGCTATTCGATTTTATCTTCTGTATATGCAAAGCAGACAAAATGGGCAGAGCAGAATGGGTACGAATGTACCAATGCATTATTTGAAGTATATGTAACAGACCCCTCGCAAGTTATGGAGGAAGATGAACTAATTACAGAAGTCTATTATCCAATTAGAAAGATATGAAACGGAGGTTAAACAAATAGCATGGAACAGAAACAAATAGCGTCCTTAGAAAATAAAAGGGAATCTGGAAATATAGCCGGAATCATTGTGCTCAAAGAGGATAATGTTGTTTACGAAAACTATTTTAATCAGTGTTCGGAAAATGACCCCATCCATATTTTTTCGGTGACAAAAAGCATTATTTCTATGTTATTCGGAATTGCCTTAGGCAAAGGCTGTATCAAAAACCTCGATGAAAAAGTAATTGATTTTTTTCCGAATTATCAAATTAAAAAAAGGGAAAAAACAATACAGCATATTACAATTCGTAATCTGCTTACAATGACTGCCCCCTATAAGCATAGACTTAACCCTTATTCAAAATATTTTTCCAGTGAGGATTGGGTAATATCCTCTCTTGACTTTTTAGGTGGACGCGGAAAAATTGGGGATTTCAGATATGCGCCCATAATCGGAATTGATATTTTATCTGGTATTCTTATCAATACTACAGGGAAATCCGTCTTAGAATTTGCACAGGACAATCTTTTTTATCCATTGGGAATTTCTGTTGATAAAAATATATATTTTAAAAACAAAGAAGAACAACTTGATTTTTACAAATCGAAAGGTGCAAATGGTTGGGTTGCTGACCTAAACGAAACAAATACGGCTGGATGGGGATTATCTCTTACAACTATGGATATGGCTAAATTAGGGCAGTTATATTTGAATGAGGGATATTGGAACGGCAGACAGATTATTTCCGATAAATGGATTGTCGAGAGTACACAGGTACAAAGTGTTTGGAAAGCACGCCATCTAAAGTATGGATATTTGTGGTGGGTTATAGATGAGGGAGAGCATTCGTATGCGGCTTTAGGTGACGGCGGAAATGCGATATATGTTAATCCTAAAAACAAAATTGTGGTTGCCGTTTCCTCCTTATTTGTTCCAAGAGTTAAAGATAGAATTGATTTCATAAAAAGAGAAATTGAACCTCTATTTCTATAAAACTATTTAATGATAGACGGACAGTCGCAAGCGGTAAATAAGCTCTTTTAAGCCTTCCTCCAGCTTGTCAGTGATCTCTTTTACTTTCTGCTTTTCTGTTTTTGCGTCTGCCATATTCGATTTTCCTTTCTTTGCACGAAAAAAGACAATCTGTTATGACTGTCTTTCTCTCTGAAAACAGAAAACGCAGCAAATTGTTTTTTTATGAAAACAAATTCACTGCTTTACTGTTTGTGTTATTAAGTTGCTGTGATTATACCAGCACAGGCTCTCTTTTTTTGATGATAGCATTCACTTCCTCCGTGGTTTTCTCTACAATCCTTGCTATCTGTTCCAATGTATATCCTTCCCTGTGCATATTCATTATTACGCCTGCCAGGGCATTATCTGTTGCATTTTCCCTGATTCCCTGTGAAAGATTACACATAGCACTCATATCCTTTCTCAATTTATCATCTACCTGAATACTATACTCTGTTCTTATAATTCCTAATTTCTCA
Organism: Lachnospiraceae bacterium UBA7060; assembly: GCA_002493835.1. Classification (GTDB taxonomy): domain Bacteria; phylum Bacillota; class Clostridia; order Lachnospirales; family Lachnospiraceae; genus UBA3282. The sequence goes on from DLAA01000104.1 coordinate 3,084, forward strand.
TCAACGGTCAGTTCCATTGAAAGCAGCGTACTCAGCAGACGATGTAATTCATACTTCTTATCATGCTCCGGAAGCTCATTTGATATACCTATCAAAACAATATTTAACAGGTCAAGCCTGCCCTTCCACGGATAAGAACCGAGCAGATCGTCTTTCGCCAGATGCACATAAGCCATGCTGTTTTCGTCCATGCCCATACATACCCAAATGGAAAATACACGCCTAATGTCGTTATAATTTGTCTTGACAAAATCCCGTTCTTTCTGTGAGGAAACAAGACGGCTTACATAGAATACTGCCCGGTCCAGGATATGGTAGCCTGTTGGCTCATCTTTCTGCGCTTCCACATTCACAATAACCTGTGAGATACCGTCTTTCATGCGTACATAAAAAATAATGTCAAACCGGATAAGCCCCTCATTGATCTCCGCATTCTCTGTATTCAGCCCGACAATCCTCTGCCCGGCTTTTTCCTTTTCCGCATTGGTCAGCCCCGGCTCTACTGAAACCACACTGATAAATGGATCCCCCTCGATATAGGATACCACATCTTTCGGGTTCATTCCCCGGAACTCATCAACCGTCTTTACCAGAATATGCGCCAGGATGATCTTATTTCCCAACAGGCGTTTTGCCTTATCATCATATTGTGCATCCTGGTCTGTTGCGCTGACTGCATTTTTATTTCCGTATCCATCAGCCATAAACCTCCTTCTATTATGATAGGAAACGCAAAAGTTATTCCCAAAAGGTATATGACCTCACTCATATTATACCCTGAAATCCCAGCTAAATCAATCGGAACTTTATAACTGCCGCCAGACAACAGTTGAAATTTCATCGGTTTTATAACTATTACAGCGTTTCCTCTTTCCCTTTTGCTTTTCCGATCTCCGGCTTGCCAGCGCCAGCCGCCTGTGCTTTGAACGCTTCCAGCTTTTCTTTTAGTGATGTCCTCCGCACAGGCTTATCCGCCATTGACGCTGCAAGTTTAAGCCCCTGTGGATTGCCATTTTCCACTGTGTAATCATGCCTTGCATTTTCTACCGGGTACGGTATTGGTGTATTAGCGGCTTTTTCTTCCATTTCCGTTCTTTCAGAAATAGTTTCCTCCTGCCCTGGCTTCTGGACATCATGTCCAGAAGTTTCCTGGCCTTCGTTTTCTTCCTCCGGCGCATCGTCCATACCAAGCGCATCATCGCCCTTTTCATCCACGTTGAGCAGGGCATTTAAGGCGGAAAGCCTTTCAAGCTTCTCCGTAAGCTCCGCTTCTTGTGCAAATGGCTTTGTGACCTCCACTTTTGCGGTTTCAAGCTGACGCTCCACCGTTTCCAGTTTTGTCTGCGCTTCGGCATGGATTCCAGCGCATGGTTGATACGGGCAATGTTGCCGAGAGGGTCAGAGTCGACCTCAAGATTATGGGAAAGCTGTCCTTTTAAGTTCATCACAAATTTGTGGTTGAACGAATCAAGGGAGATTACTTTTTCTTCAATGCCGGAGATATCCCTTTGGTATTTGGGGATGAGCTTTGGCTCAAATTCACCCTCACGGTCTCTGGGGACGTCAATCTGAAATTCCCCATACTGGCTTTTAAGGGTTTTGGGAGAATGTCCGTTACGCTTGTTGGATGTTGGGGAATCGCCCTTCTGGTTCTTTTCATAACCAAGGGAGGCATCCAGTTCCGCCTCCATAAGCTCCATAAGCTCCTGAAGGATATCCTTGAAGCTGTCCCTTAGCAGGCTGTAGACGTCTGCCACGCTGTTTAGGTTGTTATCTGCAATAATCTGTCGTATTTGCTGTTTTGTTGCTGGCATAAAAATCCTCTTTTTCGATAAGAATTGTCATATCT
>DLAA01000104.1:5181-10851 GCA_002493835.1 Lachnospiraceae bacterium UBA7060
ATAAGAATTGTCATATCTTGATTCTTACCAAAAAAGAGGTATTTTTTCCAAAGACACAAATTATTTTACCTACCTATCCTGTATCTGCCCAGTTTCAAAATCCCTCATCACCAATGTACCGATAATTGCCAAAACAGATAATATCTCAGAATTTCTGATGATTGCAGGCAAGACTGCCGGATTTTAGGATGAACTCGACCAACTCCTGCTGCATGCATTGTACCATTGACAAATTTATCTCAATATAGTCGAGCGGAATCCTTTCCTTTCCACAACTTTCAAGAAAACGACATACTTCATCCAAAATATAATCTCCGATCTGTAAAATGGTTCCATTTCTTTCTGCCGCTGTAATAAACAATTCCGGCGAAATAAATCCATATGTATCATCATATAAACGAATTAAAGCTTCTGCAGATAAAAATTTCTGCTTTTCGATGGAATAAATTGGCTGATAATACATCTGAAAGCGTTGTCCTTCAATTGCCTTTGTGAGAATGCTGTCAATATCATTTCTAAGCTGTAGCTTTAGACGGTCATCACGATCCTCCGCATCATTGACTTTCCCACCTGACGGCAGATATGTATCAAATGAATTCCCAAAGGATAGCAAGCGTTCACAGCTATCAATATCCTACGGACACCAAACACCGGATTGATTGTTTCCTCAGGTTTCTGCACTTCTGTCGTAATCAAAAGCATTGACACTGTCGTCATAAACATTTCGATCAGACAGCCAGCCCAAAACAGCTGAATAAGGATTGCAAGAACATTCAGCGGATACATCAGTATCAAAGCAACAAACTTATCCGTAGTCAGCGACTTCTTAGATTTGAATAAATATGTAGTTCCGTACACAAGATAAAAAAAGGTAATTAGATATAACACATAACGGAACAATGTATTGGATTTTTTTGGCAATAGCCATATGGTATATGATTCTTCCCATAAATCCAATATCGTCGTAATTAAAGTAACTACTAAAAGCTATGCAAGGAACTTATTCACCCTTCCGTCCAGCATTTTGCGAAAATATAGGGACATTAAAAGAATTGACACTATCATTATCGCAGCTATATCAAAATACAATATTTTCATCACTTTTCTCCATTCATTTGAGCTGTTTTAACCATGCTTTTATTTCCGATAACGAAATAAAACCAATATTATCATGAAATGGCGTATTGGTCAATTGGCGGTACATAAAAAAATATTGATTGCATTTTCGAAGCACATTTCGAAATTCGGCCCACTGGTCAAATACCCTGTTTCATGGTAGAATAACTCTTAAATATTTTCTCAGGAGGATGAACAATGCCCGCATTTTCTAAACCATCCGTTTCTATCGCCGTCTGTGATGATCAGGCAAATGATTTAGATGAAATAGAAACGATGACAAGCGAACTGCTGGAAGCAGAGGGGATTTCCTGCAGCATTTCCAGGTTTGAGGACGCCGATTCCCTGTTGTCCGCTGCCCAGGGCGGGAAAACCTTTGATATTCTGCTTCTTGATGTGATGATGGAAAACCTAAACGGGATAGAACTGGCCGCAGCCCTGCGAAAGCAGGGGAACGACACTGCGATTGTCTTTATCTCAATCAACCGGGAGATGGCGCTTTTGGGGTATGAGGTATCGGCGGTGCGGTATCTGGCAAAGCCCGTTCAGCGGGAGAAGCTGCGGGAGGCACTGCTGTACTGCTGCCGGACGTATCTGATGCAAAAAGAAATCCTGCTGCCCACCGCAGAGGGCCAGCGCAGGATTTTAGTATCCGATGTCATATACATAGAGCCATGGGAGCGGGGAACCCGGCTGGTTCTGGTGGACGGTGAGTGCAAGACCGGTTCAAAAATATCCGAACTGGAACGGTTGCTCCCCAAAGAACGGTTTGCGTTTTGCCACCGGACGCTGCTTGTCAACCTCGCGTTTATCCAGACGATCCGATACTGCGAACTGACCCTGAAAAACGGGCAGGTACTTCCGATAAGCAAATACCGTCAGGCACAGATCAAGGAAAGCTTTATGCGTTACTTGAGGGAGTGACAAGGGGGAGCGCAACCGTGACACGGTAGGAGCCGGGCAGACGCTCCACTTCCATCAAATTTCCGTGGCGGGTAATAATCTGTTCTATAATCTTCATCCCCAGGCCGTGTTGTGACGCGGCCTTTTTTTCTGCGCTTTTTTCCGGCGGTTCGGGCACAGCCGCGTTTTCACAGACGAACACAAAGAAACCGTCCTTTTGGTGCATATCCAGCCGGAGGAAGGGTTTTTCTGTTTTGCCTGCCGCATGGATGGCATTGTCCAAAAGATTCATCATCAGGGCGCACAGCTCCGCGTCTGACAGCGGCAGGGATTCGGGGGCGTCGGCCTGAATCACTTCCACCGTGATCCCCTTCCCGGCAGCTTCCCCAAGTTTTGCGCTGAGGATAATGTCCAGCGCCTGGTTCCGGCTCTGCACCACCGGGGAGAGGGCCTGCTGCTGCCCGATCAGGTTGTCCAGGTACTCTGCGGCCCCTTTGTCCGAAACACTCTGCCGCAGGAAGGTCAGATGTTTTTTCATATCGTGCCGCAGCATCATCACTTCCTCCTGGTGGCGGCGCAGGTTTTCAAAACCGGACTGGGCGATTTCAACCTGCTGTGCCAGTACCTTTGTTTCCGCCCTGCGGGTAATTTCTTTCATCATCCATTCCATCAGCGCGGCAAAGACAGCCGCCGCCATCATCAGTCCCATCAGCCGCCAAAGGAAGTAAGTGTGCGCGCCTAAAACAAGCTGCTCCCCCACTTCACGCCGCAGAGCTGGAACTGCCAGCATCCATGTCGTGGCAACGGCCAGCCCTGCCAGCACAGCCGGACAGAAGAAGCGGGAAAATAAATCTTTCTGTTTCCATCCCCACACCATGCAGGCCAAAGTACCAACCAGGCCAAAGCACCCGATCCATTCCGGGATACTCTGCCATCCAAAATCAACGCGGCTGTTGATGTCCGGCACAGCGACAAGCAAGGTGAGAGCGCCTTGCAGGGCGGTCAAAGCAGCAAAGAAAATCCTGCGCTTTCCGGTCAGGCGGCTGGTTAAAAATAAAAGCAGCACCGTAAGGGAGCATAAACGGGACAGATCGGCCACATCCACCGGCAGATTGCCAAAATAGTGATAGGTAAACCCGGACATGGCAATCTGTCTGGCGCTCCATAAAAATGTGGTCAAAGCAAGGAATGGCAGGCTCCAGTCCGACCTGCCGGAAAAGAGCTGCCATAGGAAAGCGGACAGCAGAAGGACGCCCGCCCCAAAGCAGAGGGTGGCGGGAATAGCAGTCTGGAAGCTCTCGGAGATCAGCCCGCTCTCATAGGAATATCCGCAGTACAGCTGAACCGAACAGGGCCAGACCACCGTGTCTGCTTCCGACTCCTGCCGTTCCCCCAGTCTGGTGGCCTGCGCGACCGTCAGGGTCTTTCCCTGATAGTCCGGCGGGAGGGAAAGCACGATGGTTTCGATCCTGTCCCAATCCAGCATGGGAAGGGCCAGATACCCGATGCGGTTGTCCAGCTCCGGGCAGTCGGTATAGAGCAGCTCTCCGTCCAAAAACACTGCCATACTGTAGTTAGACACATCCAGCCGCAGGGTGGGGCTGTCCAGCGTTTCGGTCAGGGTACGGGAAAAATAAAAGGTCTGCCCCGGCTTTTGCAGGCCGGTAAAACCGCCCATCCCGTCTGCGGTCAAAATCATTTGCTGTTCTTCTTCCTGCGTGAATACCGTCCACCCCTTTTGATCGTACTGCCAGTCCTCCGGCGGCGCTTCCCCCTCCCACATCAGGGACAGGTCATAGGAGGCGTCCTGCATCGGCACAGTATAAACAAACAGCACGCAGCCAAAGAGCAGACAGAGCGAAAGGCAGATACCCAGAGCAAACACATGGAATAACGTGCGCGACATTTTCTTTTTCAAATGAGTCACCTCGTAAAATCGGATTCTTTCTTATAGACTACCTCGAAGAACAGGGGGGCGTCAATCAGATTTACCGTCCACTCGCGCAGAAAAACGTCCACTCGTGCAAACCCTTATTGACTTCCGGGGGGGGGGTACATATTATGAAAAAGTATGTGGAAAAGATGTTATATATTTCAGGAGGCAAAAATGTTTGAGAAAATCTTGGTGATTGATGATGATGTAATGAGTCAGAAGCATGTAGAAAAAATTTTGTCATCAGAGGGCTACATAGTGGATACACGGAGCGAAGGGTTCTCCGGGATTAAGGCGCTTGTGCAGGAGAAGGCGGATCTTGTGCTACTGGATATCAAAATGCCGGAACAGGATGGAATAGAAACCTTCAAACAGATCCGCACATTGAAAGGATTGGAAGATGTTCCGATTATTTTTCTTACATCATCGGGGGATATCATGGATGTTACCACGGCAGCCGTTTTAGGTGCGGTAGATTATATAAAAAAACCATGCCATCCGGAAGAACTCTTAAAGAGGGTTAAAAAAGCGCTGGAATGATGAAGTCGCCCAAAATCCAGATCGGCGGGCACATTGGCTTATAGACAGTCATTTAATAAAAAGAACAGAATCAAGTAGCAGCAGGAGGATACAATGAACGATTGGATTTTAGTAGTTGACGATGATGCATCGAATCTGAAAATGGCAAGTCATATCTTAGGCAGGGCGCAGATGCGTGTAAGCTGCTTAAAATCGGGTGAAGACGCCGTGCAGTTTCTGGAGGAGAACAGACCGGATCTTATCCTGTTGGATATACATATGCCTATAATGGATGGGTTTCAGACAATGGCGGCCATCCATGAAAACAAGTCCGCAGCCGATATTCCTGTTATCTTTCTGACAGCGGATGATGACAGCAGCACGGAGAAAAAGGGACTGGAGGTGGGAGCCGTAGACTTCATCAGGAAACCTTTTGTTCCCGAAGTCCTTCTGCTCCGCGTGAGGTATACCATCGATTTGAAACGTTTGCAGGCGGATCTGCAAAAAGAGGTGCAGAAAAAGACGCAGGAAATCACAGCGCAGCATGAAAAGCTGGAAAGGATATCCATGCAGATCGTCAAAGCTTTATCCGGTGCGGTGGACGCAAAAGATACCTACACAAACGGGCATTCTTTGCGGGTGGCGGAATATTCCAGAGAGATTGCGCGCCGGGCAGGATTTTCAGGAGAAATGCAGGACGATATTTATATGATGGGACTGCTGCATGATGTGGGAAAGATCGGCGTGCCTGATGCGATTATCAATAAACCGGCGCACTTGACGGAGGACGAGTATGCGGTAATTAAAAACCACCCGGTCATGGGAGCAAGAATCCTTAAAAATATCAAGGATTTTCCCAAGCTGATCACCGGTGCCAGATGGCATCATGAGCGATATGACGGCAAGGGATATCCGGATGGCATTGCCGGTGAAGAGATTCCCCTAGAGGCCCGGATCATTGCGGTGGCGGACGCTTATGACGCCATGAGTTCACGAAGGAGCTATCGTGATGTGTTGCCGCAGGAGACGGTCCGCTCGGAGATTGAGAAGGGAAAGGGAACGCAGTTTGACCCTGAGGTGACGGAGGTTGTACTTGGCATGATTGATGAGGACACGGATTATCAGATGCGGGAAAAATAGTGGGAAGGCGCAAAAAGAAGCGCAGAAATGAGGGGAAATGAACGATCAGGAAAAACAAA
>DLAA01000016.1:0-1560 GCA_002493835.1 Lachnospiraceae bacterium UBA7060
ATTTTTGAACTGCTGGCTTCATCCCTACCAATGCGACGCTCTACCGACTGAGCCACAGCAGCTTGATGTAAGAGATATATCTCTGTCACCGGAGTTCAGTTTACCAAAAATAAAGTTTTTTGTCAATACCTGAAAATTTTTTACTGCGGCCAGTGAAATAATGTCGTTTCAGGCATTAGCGAAAAAGTGTGGAGGTCATTGCTTGAAAATGCTTTTTCATATGGTATACTATATTTTATGGTATACTATATTTATTGTAAAAAATACATTTTGTAGAGAAGGAGAATCCGATGGGGTTTATCAGAAATATGAAGGAGGAGATCCGCATTATCAGGGAGCGGGATCCGGCAATCCACTCCAATATGGAGGTTTTTCTCTATCCCAGCTTTAAGGTTATGTGCTACTATCGTCTGGCCCACAAGCTGTATTTAGGCCGTCATTATTTCTGGGCCAGATGGATATCCCAGAAAGGGGCAAGAAGAACCGGCATAGAAATTCACCCAGGTGCGCAGATTGGCAGGGGGTTCTTTATCGATCATGGACACGGTGTCATTATCGGAGAGACGACGGTGATAGGCGATAATGTGACGCTTTATCAGGGTGTCACTCTGGGCGGTACAGGAAAGGAGCAGGGAAAGCGTCATCCGACCGTGGGCAACAACGTGATGATCAGTACTGGCGCAAAAGTGCTGGGTTCCTTTAAAATCGGCGACAACAGTAAGATTGGTGCAGGGAGTGTGGTCCTCAATGAGGTGCCGCCCAATTCCACTGTGGTGGGAGTGCCGGGCCGTGTAGTCAAGCGCGATAATATGGCGCTGCCTCAGGATGAGCTGGATCAGACGCATCTGCCTGATCCTGTGCGGGAAGATATCATGAGCCTTCAGCGGGCTAACGCGGAACTGACAAACCGGCTGATTGATTTGGAGCGGGAGATGAAACTGCTGAAAAAGGGAACATAAAAAGAGAGGAAATGAGGAGATTATGAAAATATATAATACATTGTCCAGAAAGAAAGAGGAGTTCGTGCCCATTGAGGAGGGGAAGGTACGCATGTATGTCTGCGGTCCTACCGTTTATAACCTGATCCATATTGGCAATGCGAGACCCATGATTGTGTTTGATACGGTGCGCCGCTATATGGAGCACAGGGGCTATGAGGTCAACTATGTTTCAAATTTTACGGATGTGGACGATAAAATTATCAACAAGGCAAACGAGGAGGGAACGGATCCTTCCGTGATCTCTGAGCGTTACATTGAGGAGTGCAAAAAGGATATGGAGGCACTCCATGTAAAGCCTGCTACTACCCATCCAAAGGCGACTTGTGAGATCGACGGTATGATTGAGATGATTCAGACGCTGATTGACAAGGGACACGCTTATGCAGCGGAGGATGGAACTGTTTATTTTAAGACGAGAAGCTTTGCAGAATACGGAAAGCTTTCTCATAAGAATTTGGATGACTTAAGAAGTGGCGAGCGTTCTCTTCTGGTATCTGGTGAGGAGCAGAAACAGGACCCTTTGGATTTTGTGCTATGGAAGCCGAAGAAGGAGGGAGAG
>DLAA01000016.1:1757-4432 GCA_002493835.1 Lachnospiraceae bacterium UBA7060
AAGCTTTCCCACAAGAATCTGGATGATTTGAGGAGCGGCGGCAGATCCCTTTTGGTGTCCGGGGAGGATCAGAAGGAGGATCCGCTCGATTTTGTGCTCTGGAAGCCGAAGAAGGAGGGAGAGCCTTTCTGGGAGTCTCCCTGGTGTGAAGGACGGCCAGGCTGGCACATCGAGTGTTCTGTGATGAGCAAAAAATACTTGGGTGAGGAAATTGATATTCACGCCGGCGGCGAGGATCTGATCTTTCCTCATCATGAAAATGAGATTGCGCAGTCGGAGGCGGCTAACGGCAAGACTTTCGCGAAATACTGGATGCACAATGGGTTTTTAAATATAGACAATAAAAAGATGTCTAAGTCCTTGGGAAATTTTTTTACGGTGCGGGATATCAGTGAGAAGTATGACCTCCAGGTGCTTCGGTTCTTTATGCTTTCGGCCCATTACAGGAGTCCTTTAAATTTCAGCGCGGAATTGATGGAGGCGGCGAAGAATGGGCTGGACCGGATTGTGAACTGCGTGTCAAATTTAAATTATCTTTTGGAAAATGCGCAGACGGAAGAGCTGCGTGAACAGGAGGAAAGACAGCTTGTCTGCGCGCAGGGGTTTGTGCAGAAGTTTGATGAGGCCATGGATGATGACTTCAACACGGCTGACGCTGTTTCGGCTATTTTTGAACTGGTGAAATTTGCTAATACTCATGTGAGTGAGACATCCAGTGCTGCCTTTATCCGCGCAATCAAGGATAAGATTGTGGAGCTTACGGATATCTGCGGCCTTGCTGTGGAGCACAGCCAGGAGATGCTGGATGAGGATATTGAAGCGCTGATCGAGGAGCGGCAGGAGGCCAGAAAAGCGAAGAACTTTGCAAGGGCAGACGAGATTCGGGATCTTCTCGCGGGAAAGGGGATTATTCTGGAGGATACGCGAGAGGGTGTGAAATGGAAGAGAGAATAACAATACTAGAGGCGGTTAAGAAAGAATTTACATGTGAGGAGATAGATATACGCACTTACTCCCCGCTGACGCTCGCTTATATCGGCGATGCCATTTATGATCTGGTGATCCGCACCATTGTGGTGGAGCGGGCCAATACTTCGCCTAACAGGCTGCATCATAAGACGGTCGGCTATGTCAATGCCCGCATCCAGGCACAGATGGTTGAGGGGCTGATGGAAGAGCTGACGGAGGAGGAGAGAGGGATCTATAAGAGGGGCAGGAACGCGAAATCTTACACGATTGCTAAGAATGCCACGGTTATTGAATACCGCAAGGCAACTGGGTTTGAGGCGCTGTGTGGTTACCTGTATCTGACGGGAAAGCAGGAGCGGCTGCTCGAGCTGGTCAAAATGGCCATTGAGAAGGTCGGGATGAAAATTTGAAAGCCACGAAAGGAAAATATGAAAAAGGAATGTATGATAGAGGGTAGAAATGCCGTGATAGAGGCTTTACGTGCAGGCAGGACCATTGACAGACTCTATTTGCAGGACGGCTGCAAGGATGGACCGGTTATGACGATTAAGCGGGAGGCGGCAAAACAGGGCACACAGATCAAATATGTCACAAGAGAGCGGCTGGATCAGATGTCCGAGACAGGCAGGCATCAGGGTGTGATTGCTGAGGCAGCGGCCTACGCCTATGCAGAAGTGGAAGATATTTTGCATCAAGCCAGAAAGAGGGGTGAGACGCCTTTTATTTTGCTCTTAGACGGCATTGAGGATCCCCATAATCTGGGAGCCATCATCCGCACGGCGAACCAGGCGGGCGCCCATGGTGTTATTATCCCGAAAAATCGGGCGGTAGGGCTGACGGCGACAGTGATGAAGGCGTCTGCGGGTGCATTAAACTATACACCTGTGGCGAAAGTGACGAATCTGGGGCAGACCATTGAGGAACTGAAAAAGGAAGGACTGTGGTTTGTGTGCGCGGACATGAGCGGCACATCCATGTACGAATTGAATCTAAAGGGGCCGATCGGGCTTGTGATTGGTGCGGAGGGCAGCGGTGTAAGCCGTCTGGTCAGAGAAAAGTGTGATATGAGCGCGCAGATTCCCATGCGGGGAGATATTGATTCTCTGAATGCATCCGTGGCAGCAGGGATTTTGGCCTATGAGATTGTAAGACAGAGATTGAAATGAGAAGAATAAACGAGATGCTGGCTGTGGTCATACTGTCACTTTTGGCGGTACTGGCAGCGGCAGTGGGACTGCGAGTATATGATACATATGTCGTAAATAGAGAGATAGAGGCGGATAGAAAGAGACAGGAGGAGGTCCTTTCGAGGAATAGAGAGGCTCATAACCGTATTTTGGAGATGCGCCGAGAGATTGAGGAGCTGTCTGGCGACAGAGAAAGGCTTGGCCGTTTTTTGGAGGAGATACAGACTGGGAAGACCGAGGCTGTTCCGGTTTTGGCGATGTATGGCGGGGAAGAGAACGGCATGTCTGGTGGAATGACAGAAAATGCCATCTGGACAGAGTATGAGAGCTTTTCTGGGGATGTTTCGATATCGGGGGGCATAAGCGTTTCCGAAAATGATATGATGTCTGAGAACACGAGTGTTTCTGAAAGCGATACGGTGCCGGGAAATACAAGTGTATCCGAAAATGATACGGTGCCGGGAAATACAAGTGTATCCGAAAATGATACGATGCCGGGAAATACAAGTGTATCCGGAA
>DLAA01000174.1 GCA_002493835.1 Lachnospiraceae bacterium UBA7060
GAACTACCAAAAGACCGGAAAAGATATGACATACTTGTTTGTGAAGAGTTCAGATGCCTATAAATATAGAAGAACAGGGACACGATCATCTGGCTTCTTCACAGACTAGTATAACATATACAAAGGAGGCGTACATGCAGGCAAGAAAATTAAAGGTTTATAAAAGCACCACCAAAGATTATGTCCCTATCCCCCGTATTTCTTTACAGGGGCAATGGCTGGAAGAATTAGGGTTCTCCATCGGGGACAGGCTGACCATTGTCTGCCGCCAGGACGAACTTGTCATTGCAAAAGCAGATACTAAAATAAACAGGTAAAAGGGAGGAGGATTTGAATGGGAAGCTTACCAGAGTATATCTGTGAAAATGGCATTGATTACGTTCTTGTGGGGGATTATTATATCCCTATGCTGACATTGCCGGAAGAAAGCCGCCCCATTGGTCGCTGGGGGCGGATGCGCAAGGATTATTTAAAGGAATACCGCCCCGGATATTATAGCAGCTTGCTTCTTACCGGAGAACTGTGGACATATCTTGCCGATCTGGATGGACAGGCACAGGAGCGGTTAGACAGAATTGCCCGGCAGATGAAAGATGCCGAGGGCGTGACGGAGGAACTGAAGGCGGCTGACCAGCTTGAGTGGGTGCGCCGCTATAATTCCATCCTTAACCGTGCGGAGGAGATCATCCGTGAAGAACTGATCTATGTGTAAATGAAAATCCATAACGTTTCCCAGAAGGAGGGTTTATCAAAACGACATTTTGTCGTTTTGATAAGCTGCCTGTTCAGGCTTCATCCAGCAGGCCGGTCAGGATGCTGCTCTGCCGGTACAGCCAGTCCGTAAAGTCTTTCGGGCTGGCCTTTTCTGTTTTAATCGCCTTTTTCCTTTGCAGGGCTTCTTTCCGGAATGCTTCAAAGGCTGCCTGCATTGCCGCCAGCCGGTCAGCCGGGAGATCAGGGTTTTTCTTTGCTTTGTTGATGAGGTTGCGCCAGTGCTGGCACTCGTTTTTGTAGACCAAGTCGTAATTGTTATCCCTGGCCCGTTCGTCAAACTCCCTTTTGTTTTGGAGTGCCTGTGTTTTCCGGCATTTATCACTGCACAGCTCATACCGCAGACTTTCAGCGAGGAAAAGCCGCCCGCAGATTTTACATTTCCGGAAATGCAGTCCCCAATCGTCCAGCCGGTTCAGGTAATAGGTAACCATCGGATAGAGTGACGCATAAGCGGCGACACATTCGGTGGCACGTTTATTGTCCGGGTACCAGAGGTCAAGCCTTGTTTCTTCCGCCGGTACTGTGCCAAACACCCGGCTGGAGATGTGGAAGCGTTCCGGCTTTCCGGTGTCCGGGTCAAACCGGAGCGGGCTTCCCTCCGGGAACATCTGCGTGAGGCGGTACATTTTATCCATAAGGCGGTCACAGGCTTTTATCCTATCCCGCGGCAGTCTCGCAAGTAAATACTCATTCCAGATGCGGAATGCCACATACATCCTCACCGGATCGCCGGTGAGGTATTTTGTTGCCAGAAACTCCCCGGCAGACTGTTCAAGGGCGGGCTGTTTCCAGCGGTTTGAGTGGAGGGCTTCCCGCAGCGGGGCCAGGCCGAGGCGGTTCCACTCCCCCTCCGGGTCATGCTCAAACTCTGCAAGGAGGGTTCCCAACGGGCGTGTCACATCGCATAGGATATCTGCATCCGTGTTCCCATGCAGGCGGAAGCGGATTTGTAATTCCTCCCCGATCAGGACACGCTCTTTCTTTTTCTGCCTGTCCAGCGTCAGGACAAGCAAAATACGGTCATAACAAGGTTCATGCCGCGCGAATTCCATTTCCATGTTTTTCTTCTCCCCTTAGTTTATGGTAATTTTAAAATTTCGTTGTATCTATTACACCTATAGTAACACGGGAGTATTGTGTTTGTCTATGCAAAGCCGGTATGATGATTGCGCGTGGTAATTTCGTACTGTGCAGTACATTGACAAGACCTTGTGACTTCGTCACAGGTTCACGGCAGTCGGCAAACATCGAAATGCGGGCACTCCGCTGTTTGCCTCGTTGCTGACGTGGAAATGACCGTCTGACAGTGATATGACCGTGGGAAAAGCAGCGCCGGGAGCCGTGGGAACGGGGAGCGTGCCAATACGGGATACGCCGCAGGAATGGGGCTTTGAGGATAACGGCTGGCAGGCAGGGCGGCAACAAGAAACATGCTAATGAGAAATATGGATTTACCAATTCGAATATAAGGAGGAGCACAGAAATGGGTGACAACAGGAAACTAAAAAATTATGACGATCTCCCTCTGGTTCTTGATGTGTCGGATATCCGGCGCATTATGGGAATTTCAAGGGCGGGTGCCTATGAACTGGTCCACACGCCGGGCTTCCCGTCATTCAGGAGCGGCAGGCTGATCAAGGTCAGCAAGAAAGCCTTTTTTGACTGGATGGAAAACGGCGCTGGGAATGTACGGGAGCAGTAAATGAGTAAAGGGATTGTAAATAACACAGTAACAGCAGAAACGGAGGTATCTATGAAACTGGATATAAGGGAGAAGAAAGTGCTGTATGCATACGGATGTCCGGATTACCACAATACAGTCACAAGGCTGAAATGTTTGGTATCTCTGACAGTGGACCGGGAAGCAAGGCGCTGGCTGTTGGGTCTTGCACGAAAGATGGAAACGGAGGTTTCAGAAGAATGGTATCCATGTTTCTACTGCCATCTGCGCATGGAAATGGAAAGTTATTTTCTGGCGGAGCAGTTTATGGAGGCCGTGGAAAAAAGTACAGATTGTGGGGAGGATGGATATGGGGAAGCTGTCTGAAAACCAGAAAGAGACAATAGTAAATTTTAACGAAGGGGAGCAGGAAGCAGGAATCTATACTTTTAACGAAGATTTAAAGCGCAGGCTGGCAGAGTTCGGCCGGAAATATCCGCTGCTGTGCCGTCTGGTGGAATCCACACCGGAAGGAAGTGTGGCCTATGTGCTGGATAAATCCCGGCTTTCCATCTGTTTTGTACCGCCGCAAGGGGAAGGACAGAGGGCGGCGGCGAGGGAATATGCAAAAAAGCATGGGTTTTGGATGGTGCAGACAGGTCAAGAGACTGCCTGACGGTATGGGTTTCAGATACGGCAGCGAGGTGGACATTTTGTTTGCTATGTCGGGAAAGGGTAGGCTTTATGTCTCGGCTGGATAGTATATTTGCGAAGGATCAAGTGGACAAAATGTCCGTTTGATTTTATGGGCGGACAACGTGGGCGACACGATGTCGCTCACGTTGCTGTAACAGATGTTTCAGAATACAGATATACAACAGATGGATACAGGAGCCTTATATTCAAGAATAAAGGATATAAGGGTTCTGTTCTGGCTGTCTTGTACAGCAGTGGTAAAAGATATCTGGAAAGTGTTAGGAAGTGGATTTTTAAAAGCGACACTGTGTCGTTTTTAGAAACCGCCTTTAAAATTTTCTGTGGGGGTTTCTGCAGAAGTGAACGAAAAGCGGAATGCCGTATATATCCGATTGGCGCTGGGCTGGCACCGCTGGGGTGGCAGCCACTTACCGGGTCAAGGGTGGAACCCTTGCCCAGAGGATTGTCGCCTGCGACAATCCGTACTGGGTATTACCTGACGCAATCCTGCGCAGTTAAGCGGCTCCGCCGCCCTCCCCCGGCCAGAAAAATCTTTAAGCAAGGAAGGAGGATGCCGGCTTGAAATTGACAAGGCACAACGGGCGCTCCGGTAAAAACGGCGCTTACAATCCCCGGCACAATGACCGTCGTTTTGATGTGGAAAACAGCAGCCATATTGACCCGGAACGGGCCGAGGGAAATGTTTATTGGGACTGCTACCGTGGGTTTACCACCACACAAGACAGGGGGGATGCGGGGCAGTTGGATTTCAGTTTTGAACAGATAGAGATGGCGTACTATGTGGAGCATTATGCTGACTATGTGGATGCGCAGAATGCACGGAATGAAAAGGCGCGGCATACAGAGCGTAACCGGATGGTGGAGGATTTATTGAAAAATAAAAAGACCTGCCCGGAGGAAAGCATCTACCAGATCGGGGCGTTAGGGGAATCGGTTCCACCGGATGTCCTGTTTGAGATCGTCTATGACTTTTATGATGAGTTTGAGCGTCGTTACGGTTCCCATGTACATATTTTGGATTGGGCGCTGCACTTGGATGAGGGGACGCCGCATATCCATGAGCGCCATGTGTTTGACTGTAAGAACCGTTACGGGGAATTATGCCCGCAGCAGGAAAAAGCGCTGGAGGAGCTGGGTGTCCCGCTTCCCGATCCGGATAAACCTAAAGGCAGGAACAACAACCGTAAGCAGACCTTTGACGCGGCCTGCAGGACGCTGCTCTTTGATATTGCAAAGCGCTACGGTCTGCATCTTGATAGGGAGCCGTCCTATGGCGGCAGGACGTATCTGGAGAAGCAGGATTATATCCTATTTAAGCAGAAAGAAAAGCTGGCAGAGCAGGAGCAGAAATTAGAGGAACTGACGCTGAAAGTGGGGGATGTGGAAACGCTTCTGGACGAGGTTTCTGGTACTGCTTATGACAAGGCGGTTGAGGCTGTGGCCGAGAAAGTCAGGGAGCAGACAAAGCTTGCGGATATTGCCACGATTGAGAAGTACCAAAAGAGCGTGACTTCCCCCGGCACTAAAAATTCGCCGCAGGTTGTGAAATTAGCAAATACGATCCTTAACAGCGTCAAGACAAAACTGAAGGAATCTGCCGGGCAGGTGCAGGCAAATTTACAGAAGCCGGAGGCCAGGCAGGCTGGCAGGGAGCAGGTCAAGGCAAAGGCGAGGGAGTCAATCAAAGATAAGCTGGCAAGGGCCAGAGAAGACGCAGACCGGAAGAACCGGGAGCGATGGGAACGGGCGGGGCGTATAAGCCCGACAACAAAACAGGATATGGAGTTGTAAAACGGCTGTTATTCAATAGGATGCAGCCGTTTTATATGTGCAGGGGTGCGTATATAAATCGGTTGCTTCGCAATACGTACCCCGCGCGGCGAGTAGGGAAAGAAGACTTCCCTACTCGATCATATCCGGAAAGGAAAGAAAGTGAACGTATTTGAAGCGGTAAAGCAGTCTGTCACCACAAGGCAGGCGGCGGAACATTACGGGATACGGGTGAACAGGAACGGCATGGCGCTCTGCCCTTTCCACAATGACAAAAACCCAAGCATGAAGGTGGACAGGCGGTTCCACTGTTTCGGCTGCCAGGCAGACGGGGACGTAATTGATTTTGTGGCAAAACTCTACGGCATGCCAAGTAAAGAGGCGGCTGTCAAGCTGGCGGGAGATTTTTCAGTCAGCTATGATGCCAAAGGGCACAGCCCGCCTGCAGGAAGGCCGGGCAGAAAAAGTGTACGCGGGGAGTTACGGTTTCGGCAGGAGAAACAGTGGTGCTTCCGGGTGCTGTCTGACTATTATCACCTGCTGGGGAAATGGAAAACGGAGTATGCCCCTGCTCCGGAGGATGCGCAGTGGCATCCCCTGTTTGTGGAAGCCCTGCAGAAGCAGGAGTATATCGGGTATCTGCTGGACACCCTTTTGTCCGGCACAATGGAAGAAAAGGCCGCACTGGTGGCGGAGCAGAGAGGGGAAGTGATAAGGATTGAGCAGCGGATTTCAGGATATGCCGCAAGCCGCCATGAACGCAGCAGACTTGCCCGTACTGGCACAGACGGCCGGTGATGTGAGGGAGAAGCTTGCCATTAACGAGAAAGGGCAGGCAGCGAACACAATCGCCAACTGTATGACCGTATTCCAGTGTGACCCGCTTTTAAAAGGTGCAGTCTGCCTTAACTTATTGACGGAGCGGATCGATATTGTCCGGGATGTGGGATGGCGCAGGAATACCGACGCGCTCACGGATACAGACATGAAATACCTGCTCCTTTATTTTGAGGAAAACTATGGGCTGGCCAGTGAAAAGAAGATACAGAACGCCCTGGCGATTGTGGCAAATGAAAACTGCTACCACCCCGTCCGGGACTGCCTGGACAGACTTTTATGGGACGGGACACCGCGCATCCGATCCTGCCTGCACCATTTTTTAGGGGCTGACGAGAATGATTATGTGGAGGAAATGCTGAAACACTTCCTGCTTGGGGCGATCCGCCGTGTGTTCATGCCCGGATCAAAATATGAGGAAATGCTCTGCCTTGTGGGAGGGCAGGGGGCGGGGAAATCCACGTTCTTCCGTCTGCTTGCAATAAAAGACGAATGGTTCAGCGACGATTTAAAGAAACTGGATGATGACAAGGTATTCACGAAGTTACAGGGGCGCTGGACGTCCGGGGGACGTCTGTTTAGCGCGGACCGGAGCGGAGCGTAGACCATTGGATTATCGAAATGTCGGAGATGCTCGCCACAAGCAGTGCGAAAAGCATTGAAGAAATCCGCTCCTTTATCAGCAGGCAGAAAGAAACCTACCGGACACCCTATGAATCACAGCCGAAAGACCGGCTCAGGCAGTGCGTGTTCGGCGGCACGTCAAACCGTCTGGACTTCCTGCCCCTTGACCGTGCCGGGAACAGGCGGTTTTTGCCGGTAATGGTCTGCCCGGAGGAAGCGGAGGTACATATTTTAGAGGACGAGAACAGTTCCAGGGACTATCTTTTACAGGTATGGGCGGAAGCCATGGAGATTTACCGGGGCGGGGAGTATTCCATGAAATTCAGCAAGCCCATACAGAGGGAACTGGCAAAGGTACAGAGAGAATTTATGCCGGAGGACACGGAAGCGGGGCAGATTATCGGTTTCCTGGAGACTTATACTGGAAGCACGGTCTGTTCCAAACAGCTTTACCGGGAGGCACTGCACCATGAGTATGACGAGCCGAAACGCTGGCAGGTCCACAGCATCAACGAGATTATGAACACCGCCGTGGCTGGCTGGAAGCCTTTTTCCAATCCGAGGATGTTTGCCGGGTATGGCAGGCAGAGAGGATGGGAAAGAGAACCCGGTTCCGGCAACGAAGTACCCGGCAACGAAGCTAATTTTTTAGAAGTCACAGAAGAACAGGCCCGGCAGATGGAGATACCAAAGGAGTGGCTGGAGTAATTTTATGTGGATGGTTGCCAGGACTGTTGCCGGTTCGTTGCAGAGTTCGTTGCCGCAGAATCTACCGCCCTACAGACTGGAAATGCTGATATTTAGAGGTTTTTCAATACTATTTATATTCTACGGCAACGAAAGCAACAAGAAATAGAAAGAAAAAAGAAATAGTAAAATGAACAGGCGTGACAATGGTTTACGGGTTTTTCGATGT
Organism: Lachnospiraceae bacterium UBA7060; assembly: GCA_002493835.1. Lineage (GTDB taxonomy): Bacteria > Bacillota > Clostridia > Lachnospirales > Lachnospiraceae > UBA3282. The sequence goes on from DLAA01000174.1 coordinate 7,299, forward strand.
CCGTTGCCGGACTTCGTTGCCGCATCCCTTTGTCGGGCTTTATTTATGGAGGTAAATGTCGATGCAGAAAAGCATAGAAAAGAAACAGGATGGCCGGGAAAAGGTACGGTTTATCGTGATACGGGAGTTCTCCGGCAGCCAGACCATGCAGGAAGCCTTTGAGCAGCTTATTGAGCGGCAGGCGTGTGAATGTTTTGAAGAATGGATGGAGCGGAAAGCGGGATAAAGCAATAAAAAACGCGGAAAACAGAGAAAAATGGAAGATGGCAGTTGAAAAACGGGCAGGGGCATGGTACTATAATGGTATCGTGTCCCTGTTCATAGAAGGAGAATGACTATGGACAGGAAAAACCAATCCAAACAGAAGATAACTGCCCTTTACTGCAGGCTCTCCCTTGAGGATGGCCGGGATAATGAAAGCATGAGCATCAGCAACCAGAAGCTTATGCTCAAAGACTATGCTGAAAAAAATGGCATGTTCCAGTATGAATACTATGTGGACGACGGTTATACCGGGCGTAATTTCAACCGCCCCTCTTTCCAGCGCATGATCGCAGACATTGAAGCGGGGAAGGTGGGCTGTGTTATTACCAAAGACCTGTCCAGGCTGGGGCGCAACTACATCGAAGCAGGCAGTTATATCGAAATCTTTTTCCCAAAGCACAATGTAAGGTATATCGCAGTCACGGACGGTGTGGACAGCCTGACGCGCCAGGAGATGGACATTACGCCGTTTAAAAATATCTTAAACGATATGTACAGCCGGGATATTTCCAAGAAAGTGCTTGCCGGGCGCATGACCCGCTCCAGACAGGGGAAGTTCTGCGGAGGGCAGACACCGCTTGGGCTGATGCGCGACCCGGAGGACAGGGGGCACCTGGTTATTGATCCGGAGACTGCACCGGTCATACGGAAGATTTATGACCTTGCCCTGGACGGGTGGGGATGTATGCGGATCGCAAAACGGCTCATGGATGACAAGGAGCCAATCACAAGGGTAAAAGCCAATACGGAATATGACGTGAACTACTATTCCTGGGGCAGTGCACGGATCAGCCGCATCCTGCGGAACCCCTTTTATAAGGGCGCGCACCTTGTCTGCCGGACACACCAGAAAGGCATCCGCTCCAACACCTATGACTTCATCCCCCGCGGGGATTGGGAAGTGATTGAAAACTGCCATGAGGCGATTGTCACGCCGGAGGAATGGGGAAAGGTACAGGAAATCGTAGACCGCAGGACGGGGATCATGCAGGGGAACTCCTGCCCGTATTATAATATTTTCCATGGGCTGATCTACTGCGCCACCTGCGGGAAATCCATGCAGGCGCGGTATGAAAAGGTGGGCAGGACGGCCAAGGACCGCAAGACAGGGAAAGAAAGGGAGCCAATCGATAAGGCGTACTATATCTGCCAGACATACAATCGGCTGGGGAAGAATGCCTGCACCAGCCATAAGGTCGAAGCAAGGGATTTGTATAACCTTGTACTGAAGGACATACAGGATTTGGCGGCGATGGCATTAAAGGACAAAGAAGCGTTTTATGACAGGTTAAGCCGGAGAATGGAAAAACAGTACCTTGCGGATATGGGCAGTCTGAAAAAGGAATATGCGGGCCTTGCACAGCGCAATCAGGAGATAGATGATACTTTCATCAGCCTGTATGCGGATAAAGCGAAGGGCATACTTACAGAGAAGCGTTTCCTGAAGCTGACGGATGCCATGGAACAAGAGCAGGAAGGAAACCAGAAACGTATGCAGGAGATAGCGACGCTTATAAGTGTGGAGGAGCGTTCGGAGGGTGATGTACAGATGTTCTTAGGGGAGGTCAGGCGTTATGCTGCTATTACGACGCTTGACGAAACGGTACTGAACCGGCTGATTAGCCGCATACTGATTGGCGAGTCTAAGAAGGTGGACGGTATAAAGATACAGGAAGTGCGGATCGTTTATAATTTTGTTGGGGAACTTTGAAATAAAAGATTGTTGATATGAAAGTGGATTGGCAGCTATAATTTGCAATTTAGGCATCCAGCATTTATGCAGTTTTTAATGAAACAGTTATAAATCCCCCAGCAGAGCTGGGGAGACTAACAGATGAACGAAGCGGTGAGCGGAGTATCGAAGTAAAACCTCCGTTGTATGATAAATGTAGGTCTGACAAAGCACATGAAATACAACGGAGGTATCCATGGACAATCAAAGTCTAGCACATAATCGATATAATTGCACGTATCATATTGTATTTATTCCAAAATATCGAAAAAAGCAATGTTTGGGGTATTGCGAAAGGAAGTGGGAGAAATTTTAGGAAAAGTATGTAAGATGGAGGGAGTTGAGATACTAAAGGCAGCGACGTTACCAGACCATGTGCATATGTATGTATCAATTCCACCAAAACAAAGTGTGTCAAAGTCCATAGGCTGAATAAAAGGGAAAAGTGCACTCATGGTATTTGACACACACCCAGAGTATCGGGAGAGATATAACCGCCACTTTGGGGCAAGAGGATATTATTGCGAAACAATCGGTAATGTAAATGAAGAGACGATAAAAAGGTATATAGAAGAGCAGTATGAGAGGGATCGCATGGAAGGAGATTCAGAGAAATAGCAATAGGGAGCCGCTTGTAAGCGGTCACCAGTAACAGAGGAATGGTTTGTCAGACCCGCCTTTAGGCGGAATCACAAGATGCCCCAGAGGGGCTAACACAAACCACCAGCAGAGCTGGTGGTACTGACTTGGCATACATGAATAATCAAGGGGTTATCGCATCGGAGGATAACCAAGAAAGAGGATTAAGGGTAATATCTGTGTGTAAAAAGTATGTTAGGTCAAGATGTTGCCGAATCCTTGTAGCTGTAATACAAAGATGCAGGAAAGTTTTGTCTGGATTGTGAAAAGATGTTTTCAGATTAGTAGTAATACTTCCAAGTTGTATTTATTTGAGATACTGCTGAAGTGTCAGAAAAACATAAAATAATGTAACAACGATTTTGATTATTAGTAGCAGACAACCGATTGAAGGTTAAAATAGTGAGAATAAAAGATTATCTGCGGAAGATGATTTCTGTTCATATTACGCAAACAAGGTAAATGTTCATGTTTTATATTTAGAAGGGAGAATAAGCAAATGAGGAAGATAGGTAAGAAACTTGTAAGTGTTCTACTGGTGTCGGCGTTGCTGGTGGCAGATGTGGATTGTACGGGCTTGGTGGTGTGTGCTGTGGAAAGTGTTGCGGAAACGGTAGAAGAAGTAGAACAAGGTGAAACAGAGAAATTTGCTGAAGAAATAGAACAAGAGCAGTTCAGTGTAGTAGAGGAAACGGTTTCAGAAAATGAGATTGAGCAAGAGAAAGAATCGGAAGCAGGGAACTTCAAGGGAAACGAAATGGAAACTGAGGCGGAAGTAGAGACAGAGGAAACAGAGCGAAATTCAACTGAAACGGAAGCGATTATGTATGAGGAAGTGGAGTTGTCGGAAGATGGAGAAGTATTGTCGGGAAAATGTGGGATCAATCTGGCGTGGACGTTTAATGATGGGACATTAACGATATCTGGGACGGGGAAGATGTACGATTATGAATATAATGATTTTAGATTAGACAGAACATATGCTCCTTGGGGGAAATACTATGATAAAATGAAGAACTTAGTATTGGAAGAAGGTATAACAACGATAGGAAATAGTGCATTTCTTGGTTGTGATGCTTTTGATGGAAATTTAACAATTCCTGAGGGAGTGACAAGTATAGGAAATAATGCATTTTATAATTGCAGTGGCTTTAGTGGAAGCTTGGTAATTCCTGAGAGTGTAACAAGTATAGGAAATGATGCATTTAGTGGTTGTAGTGGCTTTAGTGGAAGCTTGGTAATTTCCGAGAGTGTAACGAGTATAGGAAATGATGCATTTAGTGGCTGTAGTGGCTTTAGTGGAAGCTTGGTAATTCCCGAGAATGTAACAAGTATAGGAGATAGTGTATTTGAGGATTGTAGTGGCTTTAGTGGAAGTTTGATAATTCCTGAGAATGTAACAAGTATAGGAGACGATGCATTTTATGGTTGCAGTGGCTTTAGTGGAAGTTTGGCAATTCCCGAGAGTGTAACAAGTATAGGAGATAGTGCATTTAGTGGTTGTAGTGGCTTTAATGGAAGTTTGGTAATCCCCAAAAACATAACAAGTATAGAATTTGGTACATTTAGTGGTTGTAGCGGATTCATTGGAAGTTTGGTAATTCCCGAGAGTGTAACAAGTATAGGAGATAGTGCATTTAGTGGCTGTAGTGGCTTTAGTGGAAGTTTGGTAATTCCCGAGAGTGTGACAAGTATAGGAGATAGTGCATTTTGGAGTTGTAGTGGCTTTAGTGGAAGTTTGATAATTTCAGAAAACGTAACAAGTATAGAAGATTGGACATTTAGAGATTGTAGTGGCTTTAGTGGAAATTTAGTAATTCCCAAAAACGTAATAAGCATAGGCAATAATGCATTTGAACGTTGTAGGGGGTTTAGTGGAAATTTGGTAATTCCCAGCAGTGTGATAAGCATAGGTGATGAGGCATTTCAATATTGTAGGGGGTTTAGTGGAAATCTAGTAATTCCAGAAAATGTAACAAGTATAGAATGGGGTGCATTTAATGGCTGTGATGGATTGGGTGGAAGTTTAGTGATATCAAAAAGTGTGACGAATATAGAGCGCTATGCATTTCAAGATTGTAATGGGCTAAAACAAATTTATTTTGAAGGAAAAGCACCTGCAATAATGTTGTCAGCTTTTGATGGAATTATTGCTAATGTGTATTATCCTTATTTAGCAGAGGGGTGGACAGCGATAATTAATGGGTATCATGGGGAAAATCTTACATGGATGCCATATCCTTCGGGTACTCAGCCATGGTTAATGGAAACTAGTGAAACTATGTCTAATTTATTCTTCCTCATTAAATCTGATATTACTGATTTGTCGTATGGATTAGAAAGTGGTTATGGTCAAAAAGAATTTAACTTAGAGATATCAGCTCTCTATATGGAAGTAGACAGCGATATTACAGGCTATGAAGGTGTAGATGTAGTTGTTGAATTGCCAAAGGGGTTAAGTGTTTTAAAGGATAGAGAAGAAACTACGAAATCCAGTACACTAGGAAAAATGGATAGTACACTTTACAAATGTGGGGTATCATATCCGATATATATTACGACGGAGACTATGGTAGATGAGTTCGTAATAACAATGAAAGTCACTGCAAGGAACTATAAAACACCACAAACATATACTTGTGTTATTCCAGTGTCAAAAAAAGATTATTCACCATCTGACATTGAATTAATTACAAAAACAGATAAAATAGTAGATACGTCATATGACATAATAACTTATGAACCAACAATTGAGGGTAAAATACGAAATTTAGTAGTTGAATATAATATTGCATTAGATGATTATTTGGAAGCTATAAAACTATCAACACAGGAAGATTTATATGAATTAAATAGTGGTACATTAAATATTGCGGAAAAATTGCGTCAGGCAGACGAAACGGCATCAAAAAAAGATATGGTTATTTTAATGGTAAGCGATGAACAACACACCGC
>DLAA01000176.1:0-5961 GCA_002493835.1 Lachnospiraceae bacterium UBA7060
GACATAATTTTGAACCTCCTCGATTATATTGTTTGGGGTCGAAGCCCCTGCTGTAATACCCACCAGTCGGACAGATTCAGGTAAATTCAAATGCAAATCGTCGAGTGTCTGTATATGGTATGTCCTCTCACACTCCTGCCTGCAAATCTCATAGAGTTTCCTTGTGTTAGAACTATGATTTCCACCTATTACTATCATTACATCAACCCGTGCCGCAAGTTCTCTGGCCTCGGCCTGTCGCACTTCCGTAGCGTTACATACAGTATTCACAACACTAGCATTATAACCTTTTTTTTCAAAAATTTCAACCACATCTTGAAATTTCTTGTAGTTAAATGTCGTTTGAGAAACGATACATAGTTTATTCTCTCCTTTGCGGGAAAAGTTTTCTGCCTCCTCAGGCGATTCAATTATATAGGTCAGAGCACCGGACCATCCCTTGATTCCTTCTACCTCCGGGTGTCCCGCATTGCCGACAATCACGATACTTTTACCCGCCCCGCTCTCCTTTTCCACAATATTGTGAATCCGTTTGACGAAAGGACAAGTGGCATCCACCACCTGAAATCCCAGCCCCTTCAATTCCTCGCAGACAGCACGCTCTACCCCGTGAGAACGAATGATCACCGTCCCCCTATTGTCAAAGGAAATCCTGCGGGCCTCCTCAAGACTGGAAAGCACCTTTACTCCCCGCATCTCTAAGTCCTTTACAACTTCTTCATTGTGTATGATGGGGCCATATGTATAGATAGGCTGTCCCTTTTTTCCCTTGTCCGCAATCTGTTCATACACCGTATCTACCGCACGCCGAACCCCAAAGCAAAAACCCGCATGCTCCGCCAGAATGACTTCCATTCCCTTACCTCCCTACTGTTTTTCGCATGTTTGTCACGTTGTGCAGAGGGCAATAACGGCATCTACTACCTCTTCAATCGTCATATGAGAAGAATCAATGAGCACCGCATCCTCCGCCTGTTTTAAAGGCGAAATCTCTCTAGTCATATCCTGATGATCCCGCTCAATGATATCCTTCTCGATGATGGCAAGCTCACAGGGCTCTCCCTTTTCCTTGAGCTCCTTGTAACGGCGCAGCGCCCTCTCATGGCTGTCCGCCGTCAGATACACTTTTACCTGGGCATCTGGCAATACACAGGTGCCAATATCCCGTCCGTCCATCACCACATCTGCATTCGCCGCCAGCTTCTGCTGCAGCTCTGTCAATTTTCTCCTCACCCGGGGATTGGGGCTGCTGATGGAAGCCATCCGGCCCACCTCCTCCGTTCGGATGTAAGAATTCACATTCTCTCCGTTTAAGTACACTACCTGTTCCCCATTCTCATAGGCAATGGTGATATCCGCTCCCTCACATTTTTCATCGATCTGTTCGAGTGTCGCTCCCACTCTTAGAAGATATAAAGCCATGGCACGGTACATAGCCCCCGTGTCCACATAAATATACCCCTTTTTCGCCGCTATTTTTTTTGCAATTGTGCTCTTTCCAGCCCCCGCAGGACCATCTATCGCTATGTTAAAACCCATGTGATTCTACTCCTTTCCCATTTCTGCACTCCTGTTTCCCGCCAGATATCCTGTAGACCAGGCAATCTGTAAATTAAAACCGCCGGTCAGAGCATCCAGATCCAGCACCTCGCCCGCAAAATAGAGTCCGCGCACTAATTTGGACTCCATAGTAGAAGGATTAATCTCTTTCACTGATATCCCTCCCTGGGTAATCACTGCCTCGTCAAATCCCCTTCTTGCCCTTACCCTCATAGTAAAAGCTTTCGTCAGCTCTAACAGCCGCTGCCTTTCCTGCCTCGTAATCTCGTGCACCTTCTTCTCCGGATCAATTCCCGACCTCTCTATCATAACAGAAATCAGTTTCGCTGGATAGAGTCCGCCCAGCGCATTCTTAAATTGTCTGTTTGTATTCTCCTCGAAATCCCGCAAAATCCTTCTGTCGAGCTGTTCCGCTGAAAGCGCTGGCTTTAAATCCACTGTCAGCCAAATATCAGATGGATCCTTTCCCTTCCCGTAAAAGCTGCTGGCTGACAAGACAAGAGGCCCGCTCACACCATAATGAGTAAAAAGCATCTCTCCAAAGTTCTCATAGAGTTTCTTTTTCCCGCAGTTCATAACAAGTGTTACATTTTTTAACGATAACCCTTGTAATTTTTTACACCATTCCTCCTCAATTTCCAGAGATACCAACGCAGGTACACACTCCTTAATCGTATGCCCCAGCTCTTTTGCCATGCGATACCCGTCCCCAGTGGAACCTGTAGTCCGGTATGAGAGACCCCCTGTAGCCACAATCACTTTTTCCGCCGGCAGCCGGCTTCCATTTCCAAGAATTACGCCCGTTATTTTTCCATCAGCTGCCTCAACGGCTTGTACCTCGCTACACAGCTGTACCTGCACCCCGCGTTTTTTGAGAAGTCTCTCAAAAGCTGCCGTCACATCCGACGCATGATCTGAAAGCGGGAATACTCTCTCACCACGCTCCGTTTTTAAAGAACAACCGTTTTCTTTCAAAAATGTTATCAAACGAGTGTTATCGAATATACTGAAAGCACTATAAAGAAATTTCGGGTTACTTACTATATTTTCAAAAAACTTGTCCCTCTCACAGGCATTGGTTACGTTACACCGGCCTTTACCTGTAATATAGAGCTTTTTACCAAGCTTTTCATTCTTCTCTAATAAAATAACACGGCGGCGGCCTTCTGACGCTGCAGCCGCCGCCATCATCCCCGCCGCACCGCCGCCGATCACGACAATCTGATCTTTATCCATACATATTCTCTTTTCCATTCCGCTTGTTATTCTGATTTTTTTCTCAGCGGATAGTTTAACATCGGTTCCTCATCTATAAAGTTAATCTCATCATTAAGATAAACCTGATAATTATTCCAAGCCTCTTCCAGATTATTTAGATTCTCTTTCACTTCCTCAGGCTTCTTTAAGCACATCGCCACTACAAGTGCATTAATCATGCTCAAGGGAGCCACCAGAGAATCGACAATAGACACCATATCGCTTCTGGCAAACAGATTGCAGGAAGAATACAGATTCATTGGAGAATGCACGGAATCTGTAACCGCAATCACCTTGGCATTCCTATCATTGGCAAACTCCATGGCTTTCAAAGTTCTCATAGAGTATCTCGGAAAGCTGATTCCCACAAAGGCATCCTTCTCATCGATCCTGATCATTTGCTCAAAAGTTTCTGACACGCTTGTCGTTCTTAAAAGTACCACATTTCCTCTGATCATATTGAGGTAAAACTGCAGGAAATCAGCTAAAGGCTCACAGCTTCTTACTCCCATAATATAGACTGTCTTCGCATCCAAAATAATATCCACCGCTGTCTCAAAAGCCGTTGGATCCAAATTGTGAATCGTGTCCTGTATTTTTTCTATATCGGCCTGCAAAACGGAATTTAAAATTTCTGACTGGCTGCTCCTGCCATACTTTGCACCAATCTTCTGTACGGAATTGATTTTGTTCTGCACCCAGTATTCCAAATCTCTCTGGAACTCAGGATAACCGTTATAGCCAATAAACATGGCATAACGCACCACTGTGGATTCGCTTACTCCCACCGTATCCCCCAGTTTCGCTGCCGTCATAAACACCGCCTGGTCATAGTGATCGTAAATAAATGCAGAGATCGCCTTTTGCCCCTTGCTCATTTTTCCATAGTATTCATTGATTCTAGTTAAAATGTCATAACGATTTTCTATTGCCATGACCCGTTACACCTCTTGAAAAGCGTGATAGCATTCCTCCAACAGTTTAATCGTATCCTCTTCCTGCAGATCGTAATCCCCCGTCAACGTCATGCAGGCCGCTCCATGGATAAATATCCACATTTTCATAAACATACCGCTTGGATCTTTACATCCAAATATCTTTGCACTGTTGATCTCACGCACCACTACACCATTCTTTCCGTTTAACATATCATATAGACTCTTTCCATGGCGATTCTCCGACAAAAATAACAGGCGGAATAGATTCTGCTCCTCCTGAGAGAATCGTATGTAAGCCAATCCCAAATTAACAAAGGGAGTGTCGTTAAGCTTTGGGAACTCTTCAAAGTAAGCCCCAAAAAACGCAATCGCCTTTGTAAAAAGATCGTCCCCCAGCTCCTCCATATTTTTGTAAACACGGAAAATCGGCTGGGTAGAGCAGCCGGCACGAGATGCTAATGTCCTTGCACTCACCTGTTCAAACCCCTCTTCCCGCGCCATCTCAAAAGCCGCGTTCAATATGTCGTTCTTTGTGATTGTTTCTTTCCTTGCCATAAGAATGTACCTCTCCCGTAACTCTACATAAAGGCCGTATAGTAACGTATGTTATTATAATATATTATGTAACCTTCGTCAACCCTTTTTCCACAAAAATCTCAAAAACAGATCTCTTCCGCATTTTCATCTCAAAATCTCAATGTCCTGCTCACGCAAAAAAAAAGAAGCCTCCTAAAAAAGCAAGGCTCCTTTATAATCAAACTCGCAAACCAACGCTTCGGACTTAAACAGGGTATACCCCGTTTTTCGTGTCAGCCTGGGTCATATCAACCTTCTCCTGCTGTGCTTGACGATACTTGAAGAAGTCGATTGCAACCTGCGGGAACAGTGCGTAGGACAGTACATCTTCGTCCTGCTGTTTCCATTCTTTCATCTCCGCTTCCAGACCTGCAAGCTCCGGCTCTGTATGTCCGGTCGCCTCAGCGGAACGAGCGGTAGAACGCTTCTCGCCAGGGATGACTTTGTCAATCACTTCCTGGCTCATAGGTTTCACTGTCTGACCGTAATTACCGCGCAGCAGATCTTTAAACTCCCCTGTTGCCATCTTGTATCTCTCGCCCATCAATACATTAAATACCGCCTGTGTGCCGACGATCTGAGAGGAAGGTGTAACAAGGGGCGGCTCGCCACAATCCTTACGAACTCTCGGAATCTCCTCCAGCACATCCTGATATTTATCCTCTGCCTTCTGCTCTTTCAGCTGGCTTACCATATTGGACAGCATACCGCCCGGAACCTGATAGCGCAGTGTATTGATGTTGACACCAAGTACTTTCGTGCTCATCAGGCCAGATTCTATACATTCCTCACGGTAAGGACGGAAATAATCTGCAATTTTTGCCAAAACTTCCTGATCATAACCGGTATCATAGGGCGTACCCTTGAAGGTCTCCACCATAACCTCTGTCGCCGGCTGAGAAGTACCAAGCGCAAAAGGAGAGATCGCACAGTCAATCACATCTACACCCGCCTCCACTGCTTTCAGATATGTCATGGACGCTACGCCGGACGTATAGTGTGTATGCAATTGGATCGGAAGCTTTGTGCTCTCTTTCAATGTCTTTACGAGCTCCGCTGCGCGGTAAGGTACAAGCAGTCCAGCCATATCTTTGATACAAATGGAATCTGCTCCCATTTCTTCAATCTTCTTAGCCATGTCCGCCCAATACTCTAATGTATAGGCATCCCCAAGAGTATAGGAAAGTGCGATCTGCGACTGTCCTCTGCCCTCCTGCTTCTTAATCTTATTTGTTGCATCTACCGCCGCCTGCAAATTGCGGATATCGTTCAAACAGTCAAATATTCTGATAACGTCGATACCGTTTGCAATAGACTTCTCAACGAACGCGTACACCACATCGTCCGCATACGGCCTGTAACCCAAAATATTCTGGCCTCTGAATAACATCTGAAGTTTTGTATTCTTAAAACCGTCTCTTAACTTTCTAAGCCTCTCCCACGGATCCTCTTTCAGGAAACGAAGAGATGCGTCAAAAGTAGCGCCACCCCAGCACTCCACTGCGTGATAGCCAACTTTATCCATTGTATCTATGATTGGAAGCATCATTTCGGTAGGCATTCTGGTCGCAATAAGAGACTGATGTGCGTCACGAAGAACGGTTTCCATGATTCCAACCGGCTTTTTAAT
>DLAA01000176.1:6248-10189 GCA_002493835.1 Lachnospiraceae bacterium UBA7060
TCCAACCGGCTTTTTAATTTGTTCTGCCATTTTATTTCATTCCTTTCTTGTAAAATTTATGATTTCACAACCTGCCGAGGTCGCGACAGCAGCCTCGTGAAATAAAATCCGAAGGATTTTATTTCGGTTAATTCCGAAGGAATTTACTTCGGTTAGAAGACGCCGAATACTGCCATGAAAGTACCTGCCGCAACAGCCGTACCGATAACACCCGCTACGTTAGGACCCATAGCGTGCATCAGCAGGAAGTTTGTGGGATCTGCCTCCGCACCCACCTTCTGTGATACTCTGGCCGCCATAGGCACTGCAGAAACACCTGCGGAACCAATCAGCGGATTCACTTTACCCTTAGTAGCAACACACATCAGCTTGCCGAAAAGCACACCAGCCGCCGTGCCAAAAGCAAAAGCAATCAGGCCGAGAATAACAATCTTTATCGTATCCCAGTTCAGGAAAGCCTCCGCGCTGGTGGTCGCACCAACAGAAGTACCGAGAATGATAACCACGATGTACATAAGAGCATTGGAAGCTGTATCCGTCAGCTGTCTCACAACACCGCACTCTCTAAACAGATTACCCAACATCAGCATACCGACAAGGGGAGCCGTGGTAGGAAGGATCAAAGATACCACAATGGTAACAACGATCGGGAAGAGAATCTTTTCCAGCTTGCTGACCGGACGAAGCTGTCCCATCTTGATCTTTCTCTCCTTCTCTGTGGTGAAAAGCTTCATAATAGGCGGCTGAATAATGGGCACCAGCGCCATATAAGAGTAGGCCGCCACCGCAATAGGTCCCATCAATGTAGTCTGTCCCAGCTTACCTGCCAGGAAAATGGATGTAGGGCCGTCAGCGCCGCCGATAATGGAGATCGCTGCCGCTGCCTTATCGTTAAATCCTAAGAAAATCGCGCCAAAGTAAGCTGCGAAAATACCGAACTGGGCTGCAGCTCCCAAAAGGAAGCTTTTAGGGTTCGCAATCAGCGGACCAAAGTCCGTCATGGCGCCGACACCCATGAAAATCAAAGATGGCAGAATTGCCCACTCATCCAGCTTATAGAAATAATACAACAGGCCGCCGCCAGCGCCGCCCTCTCCGTACTCTGCCATGATATCCGGATAGATATTGACTAGCAGCATACCGAAAGCGATCGGGACAAGCAAAAGCGGCTCAAAGCCTTTGCCGATAGCCAGATATAGAAATACAAGTGCTACGATAATCATAATATAGTTTCCGACTTCCAGATTGAAAAAGGCGGTTTGATGTATCAGATTATCAAGCGTCTCAACTATATACATTTTCTTAACCTCCTGTAGTTTTAGTTTCAGAGGGGAGCGTCACAAATCCCGCCCCATCCGATGATCAGTTCAATGTTGCAAGAAGCGCGCCAGCTTCTACAGCATCACCAACTGCCACATTGATACTAGCTACAGTACCGTCTTCAGGAGCCACCACAGGGATCTCCATCTTCATAGCTTCAACGATCACGACAGCGTCACCCTTCTTCACTGCCTGTCCTACATTGGCTTCGATCTTGAATACCTTGCCTGCCGCGCCGGCTTCGATCTTGATGCTGCCTGCCGCACCGCCCGCCGCAGGAGCCGCTGCCGGTGCCGGAGCTGCCTTCGGAACCGCTCTAGGTGCTGCCGGCGCTGCCGCTGCCGGTGCACCGCTTGCTGCCCCTTCTTCCACCACTACGTCATATACGCTGCCATTTACGGTAATTGTATAATTCTTCATTTTTATATCCTCCTATCATCTTAGGCATTCTGCCATTTGCTCTTATTAGATTTTCTGATGGACCTCACCACAAAGCCATCCGTGGACGCCGCTCCTTCATAAGCAGCAACTGCCGCCGCGATCACCGCCACAAGTTCCGTATCGTCGGAGAGTTCCTCCTGGGCCGGCGCCTGCTGTACCACAGGAGCCGCTGCTGCAGGGGCAGGCTCTTCTTTCTTTTGCTTTGCCTCAAACTTGGACACAAGCGTGAAACAGGAAATAATCAGGCTGATCAGAATCAAAACCGCGAACACAGTTCCCATGCCGATCACAGTATTCATACCTGCCTTCGCCATGATCTCACCTGTCGAATAATGAACGTTGGTGGTAATACCAATATATGTCGCGAGCGCATTATCCAGCACAATCTCCACTGTTGCATTGTGCGAAGAACCAAGCACCTCAACACTGATCGCAACCTCATCATTTTCAAAGGATACAGAGCCGCCATTTGTCCCTTCGTAGGTGCCAATATCCTCCAATGCACTCTGCCAATTGAGGAATCCGTTGTAGAGGACAGGCTGATCAACATACTGCTCGACAGCGCCCTGACTAACGATCGTATTCATCTGATCGACAATGGTCGTACCGATCTGTATCGCCTGTTCCTCACTGATCGGACCGCTTTTCGCTTCCTCCTGGCCGCACGCCGCGAGACCGATCATACAGGTAATCATCCCTAATATAACCAATAGTTTTTTCATACTTACACACATGCCTTTCCGTAACCCGCGCACAGAAAACACGGGCACAATATTTGCAAAACGAACAGGTTAGGTTCCCTTTAAACCGTACCGTGTTTCTTCTCCGGGCGTCCCTCGGACTTAGAAGAAAGCATCTCGAACGCGCCGATCACATACTTTCTTGTGTCCGCCGGCTCCACGATCTGATCCACATATCCTCTCTTAGCCGCACTGGCCACGTTGTTCTGCAAAGCCGCATACTCTTTTGCACAGGCGTCAATCGCATCAGCGCCCTGTCCGTCACAGATAATCTTCGCTGCCAGCTTTGCGTCCATCATACCGATCTGAGCATCCGGCCACGCGATCGTAATATCTGCGCCGATAGCCTTAGAATTCATAGCGACATAGGCACTGCCATAGGCCTTGCCAATAATCACGTTAACTTTGGGAACAGTCGCATTGGCAAAGGCATATGTAAGCCTGCCAGCCGCTTTCGCCATACGTTTTTCAGCACACTTGGTCGCCGCAAAACCTGTCACATTCGTGAGGGTCAGCACTGGAATATCGAAGGCATCACAGAAGTTTACAAACTCTGCCGCCTTCTCCGCGCCTCTAGCGGAAAGCACAGAATCAAATTTCAAAACAACCTCTCCGTTCTCGTCACAAACCTCGGTACGGTTCGCCACCGCGCCGATGGTAGCGCCATTTAAGCGGATAAAGCCCGCCACCATATCCTTTGCATAATCCCGCTTCACTTCCACAAACAGACCGTCATCCGCAATCTGGGAAAGAGCAATCGCCGTATCACCTACGCAGTTAGAAATCTGCGCACAGGCACGGTTCAAATCATCCGCACAGTCTGTCCATGCCAAATCGGAATTATTTGCCGGCAGGATGGAGATTAATTCTCTAATCTGAGCAAGAATAGATGCCTCGTCAGCTGCCATATCCACCAAGCCTGTCTCCTCACTCTGGAATGCAGCGGCTGAAGTATCACAGCGGGAAATCTCATTTCCCTCGAGTGCATTCGGAGAGTTCACAAACAGCTTCGCCTTCTTCTCCTCCATAAACGCAAAATCGGTCATTGCGGGAATCAAGGCAAGTCCACCGCCGCAGCTGCCAAACACAGCTGTAATCTGCGGAATCACGCCGGACGCCATCACCTGGCTTCTATAAATTTCGCCAAAGCCATTCAAAGCATCCGTAGCCTCCTGCAGACGCAGACCCGCAGAGTCAATAAGCCCGATCACAGGAGCTCCCATCTTCATTGCCAGCTCATAAATGTTCACGATCTTCTTTGCGTGCATCTCACCAACGGATCCGCTCAGTACGGAAGCATCCTGGCTGTACACATACACGAGATTGCCGTCGATCACACCGTAGCCGGTCACGACACCATCAGACGGCGTCTCGGTCTGTTTCAGATTGAAATCCGTGGCTCTCGCTGTCACGAGACCGCCGATTTCAACGAAACTGTTT
>DLAA01000154.1 GCA_002493835.1 Lachnospiraceae bacterium UBA7060
GCCGGCTTGTAAAATATCTTCATTTTTCTGATTGATCGGTTTTATTTCACTTTGGCATTATCCGAGAAAAAACGGTTTTATGTGCATTTGGGAATTTTGTTTGATGTTACATTTTAGAAACATAGAAATTCATGAATTGCCAAAAAGTGTGTAGTTCGGCTTGTTCGCTATATACTACGTGTAATACTGCACCATTTTAGACATTTATAGTTGGCACTAAATGCACAATAATCAGCCATAGTCAGTTCTTCTTTGTATCTTGGAAAATGCAAGCTGTCCTGCTTCAGATACCTCTTCATAAACTTGCAAATGTCCGCTTTGCAGCCGCAGATTGCGTATACCCCAATCAATCATTACTTGTGGAAAAAACTGCGGGCCTCTCACTTTAGAAGTCCGCAGCATTCCATCTCATATTCCTATTCTACCTCTATCTCTATAGACACTTCTTCCATTGCATCCGCCCATGCGGTCAGCCGAATCGTCCCAGAATCTTCTCCTGAACGAATCACCGCAATCGCGCGTCCATAATACGTTGTCCTGCTTTCATCGAAAAAATTTTCCTCCGACATTGGATCCGCAGAGCCAAATGCCTGCACTTGTCCAACACCTTCCACTCTCAGACATATCTTCCGGTCGGCCGCTGTCTGCAGCGTTCCCTCACTGTCCCGGAGTTCGACCGCGACATAAGCAAGATCATCCTTTCCAATCTTTACCCGATCCGAAAGCAAGCACAGGGACACCTCATCCGCTGCCGTGCGCAGAAAATATTGCTCCGTAGTTCCGTCTTCATAATACGCTGTTGCCTTAATCTCACCCGGTAGATAAACCGTATCAAACAAAGCGCGGTATTCCTGTGCTTCTCCGGCGGATTTTCTACCGACACTTTCCCCGTTGACAAACAGCTCCACCTCCGGAGCATCCGAGTAAACCTCTACCAGACAGTTTTTCCCTTCCTGTCCTTTCCATGTCCAGGAAGAAACCGTCACAGGAAGCGACCATGGTGTGCACATAGGCTCTTTGCCATAATACTCCGGCAATTGCACCGCAATAAAAGGCGCTTTTCGCAGTCCAAATACAATTTCACGCAAATAGCTCATCGGCCGCCTGTATCCGGTAATGTCGAAATCGCCGCAATAAGCCAGATATGCAGGATAAGACTTCGCAAATCTCAATCGGCCATCGTAGGTCACAATACCGATCCCGGCTTCCCCCAGATAATCCCAGGCTGTCCATGTATAATCTCCGATACAAGCTGACAGTTCTTTGACCTTCTTCCAATTTTGCGCGATATCCGGAGGCAATGTTTCTGCCCCATAGAATACGCGGTTCGGATATTCCTTCATCTGGTCGTATACGTCACGCATATAGTTGAGACCGATCAAGTCAAGCGTCCCATAAGACTCCTTTAAGCCTTCTTCCACCTTTGGGTGTGACGAAAGATAATTCATTGCCCCCATCAATGCAGTCATAGTATCATTGATTCCACCTCCAGGTGTCCTCTCCGGCACGGTCATTCCCATGTCCTTCATCACCACCGGCAGGTCACCCATGATCCCTATCATACCGTTGATCGCATTGGTCACATAGCGGGTTGTGTCAAGGCTCCTGATTTTTTCTGTCAGTCTTCTGCTCCACTGTGCGCCGGCCGGCATGTGGATTTCCTTGATTTCATTCCCGATGGAATACATGAACACACAAGGATGATTGAAATCTTTCCTCACGATATCTTCTAAGTCTTTTTCCCAGTTGTCCGCAAATACCAGCGAGTAATCAAAGGGCCTTTTGGTTTGCGTCCACATATCAAAGCTTTCTTCCATGACCAGCATACCCAGCCTATCACACGCGTCTAACAACGCCTTTGAAGAGGAATTGTGAGAAATGCGAACCGAATTAAATCCTGCCTCTTTTAGCATTTCAATGCGCCTTTTCTCCGCGCGCGCAAAGGTGGCAGCGCCTACCGGTCCATTGTCGTGATGGATGCATCCTCCTCTGAGCAGGATTTTCTCACCGTTGATCCGCAGCCCGTTAACAGGATCCAGTTCCAGCCTTCGGATACCAAACATACTCTCTGCCCTGTCTAAAACCGTTTCCCCGTCATATATGGTCACCTTACAGCAGTAAAGCTGTGGATCTTCCACTGACCACAACGCCGGCTTTTTTACATAAATCCGCTGTGTCTGTACGGTTTTTTCTTGTGCAAACAATGTAATTCGGGAGCTCTCGCGTGCCACAATGTCCCCGCCTGGGGCAGCGATTTCGGTTTTCAACACAACAGTCTTTTGCACCTTTCCATCATACCTAAGCATCGTTTCCACTTTCACCGCCGCAATGTTTGTAGAGATTTCCGGAGTGGAAATACGCGGACCGTCCACATCAATCCTAATTTTTCCGCCCTTGTATAAATACACGGGCCGGTAAATGCCGCTGCCCGTATACCACCGACTGTTGGGCATGGCCGTATTTAAGACTTTTACCAAAATAAGGTTCTTTGCACCGAAGCAAAGATATGGCGTAATATCGACAAACAATCTCGTATAGCCGCCTTGCACGCTTCCTGCAAAGGCGCCGTTTACATATACATATCCGCTGTTATGAATCCCTTCAAATTCCAGGATAAATGTTTCCTCTTTATCCGATTCATCCACATAAAGATTTTTAACATATTCATAATTGCCATTCGCAAAATATCCGCCTGCACTTCCCGACGAATTACCTGCACTCCTCTTTTCCCAAACCATAGCGTCATGAGGCAGCGTCACTTTTTTCCCTTCACTGTCCGACATAGAAGCTGCCATTCCCTCAGGCACTTTTTTTACCGTCCAATCATGGTTAAAATCTTGTCTCTGCATATACTCTGTCCTTTCTATTTTTCTGCCCGCATCCTCTTATTGTCTTCTTCCACTTTCATAAAGTAGAAGAGAACCGCCGCCAGAAGCATCGGCACGATCACCGCCAGTAAATATGACCAGTTGATCGTTGCCACCGCCCTCGCTGTCTGTGTCTGCGCCATTCCATCAAATCCTCCCAGATCAAGTATAAAGCCGCAAAGAGCCGTCCCGAGTCCTGTTCCAATTTTAATCCCGACGGAAGAACAAGAATAAATCATTCCCGTCATCCTGTGTCCGAATTTCAAATTGCTGTATTCATCCGTTTCCGCAATGATCGCATTCATCGCCCCTGTCTGCGGGGCGGAAGCAACCGCTCGTAGCGCCATGCCGATAAGAACCAGCATAAAATTGCCTGTCAGGCCGCCTACAACAACCGGAACACAAGTCAGCACCCCAACAATATTTGATGCCATTACCGCCTTGCTCATTCCGAGTTTCGATGTCAGGGCCGGAACAAACGGAAGTGCAACCGCCGCCGGAAGAATGCCTGCCAGGCTTAATGTGCCAAGCAGCGACGCGTTTCCCAGCTGATAAGTTGCAAAGTAAATGCCCAAACCAGAAGTAAGCCCGCTTCCCATGTATTTCACCAGGTAAAGTGCAAGGATCAACAGAAAATATTTGTTTTTGAGAAGAAGCGCAATTCCCTGGAAAAACCCAAGTTCATCTCTCTTCTTGTCAAGTCCCGCCGCCTCTCTCAACTCCTCTTCCGGCAGTTCATGTACCGCGAATACAGGCACAAGCAAAAGCGCCAGGCAAATAATCGAGTAAATAAAAGATACGGCCGTCCATCCTTTCTGTCCGCCTCCGAAGTGTTCCAGCAATCCGCTGGTGCAGAAGCTGAGGAACAATATTCCGACAGCAGCAAAAATAAATCGATAGCTGCCCATCTGTACCCGGTCTTTCGGATTTTTTGTGCACAAGGCAGTCAGTGTAGAATACGCGATATTGTTCATGGTGTAAAATACGGCCCCGATCAGAGTATAAACAATAAAAATATAAGCGTACTTCGTATTCTCCGAAAAACTCCCCGGCACATTAAACAATACAAATGTAAAAATTGCCACCGGGAACGAACTGACAAAATACCAAAACCTTGCTTTCCCCATTTTACTGTGTGTCGCGTCAATGATACGCCCCATAAAGACATCTGTAATACCATCCAGAACCTTGGAAATCATCATCAATGTACCGATAACCGCAGCGCTGATTCCCAACGTGTTCGTACAATAAATCATAATGAACGACGCAATAAACGTCCAGCAGAAATTGGATCCCGCATCTCCTACTCCGTATCCGATTTTGCGGATCAGCGATAAGCTTTGCTCTTGTTGTTTTTGATTACTCATTGTAAATACCTTCCTCGTTTTTCATTCTATCCGTTCTTTCCGCGCGCTTCGAACTTCTGTATTATATACTCTATCTTGTCCTTTTTTCATATTCAATGTCAAAAACAGTCTCTCCATATAAAAAACAGGGCAAAATCCGTACTAGAAATTTTTATGTCTTTTCTTTTTTTGCAAACCGAATACAATAAAATAGTGAATGGGTGATATGTCATGAAAGGCAAAAGGAGACTTCTATGAATTGTGAAAATGACTCTCTTTTAAAAAAGAATCTCTCGCTGACTGAACTGAAAATAGACAAACAGGCAAGTTTTTATGCGGAGCAGTATAGACTGAACGGTCCCTACATGCTTATATATACAAATTATAATCTTAAGAACAACGAAGTCTTTTACAGCTTGATCGCTCCAGGATTCTGCAAACTCAACACTTTTCCAATGGACTCCGAAAATGTTAAAAATCGTTCCATGCACAAACATGATTTCTTTGAATTCATGTTTGTTATTCACGGATGTATCGTGCAAAAAATTGAAGGCGAATTTTACACCTATCGGGAAGGGCAGTGCTGTCTTGTCAACCAGCATGTCCGTCATACAGAAATTGCCCGTGATAATGCAGAGGTGATGTTTCTCGCAATCTCAAATGACTTCTTTCTTAATCTTATTCGTTCCGACATACATTATGATGAAACCGGACATGTCATTTTGCGAGAAAACCCGATTTACGACTTGGTTCTGAAAACCTTACAAACCGGAAAATCCTTACAAAAGCAATACTGGGATTTTACACCGACTGGGGACTCTGCCAGTGCCATTTCAGAATTTGAACAATTATTCGGTATTATATTACGCGAAACCGCTGGACGCCGTCCCGGCCTGCTGCCCCTTGTTTTAGGAATTATCGCCCGCATTTTTTCGATCCTGTTGGATCCGGGACAGTATGCTTTACAAAAATTCACTCTGCCAAGCGACAAGGAAGAATATTTATTCCTGCGTATCCAGGAGCTCCTGACGCAGACAAACGGCTGCATCAGCCGTCATGAACTGTCCGCAAAACTGCATTACGATCCGGATTATATGAATAAGATCGTCAAAAAGCGTACCGGCATGTCCTTATTGAAATACGGGCGCAGCTTCACCCTAAAAGAATCTGCCCGCCTTTTGACATATACCGACATGAGCATCTCCGATATCATGCAGCAGCTCGGCTTTACGAACCGCAATCATTTTTATGCGAATTTCAAGGAAAAGTACGGCATGACGCCAAACAAATACCGCCAGAAAAAGGCAGAAAACCCCTCCTAAAAAAGCCTCTCACTCTCCAAGCCAGCGCGATAATACCTGCGCGATTGCATCTACTTCCAAAGGTTTCGCAATATGCTCATTCATCCCCGCATCCTTCGCCGCCTGCACATCTTCCGCAAAGGCGTTTGCAGTCATAGTCACAATCGGAATCTGAGCCGCATCAGGCCGATTCAGGCTGCGTATGGCTCTCGCCGCCTCATACCCGTTCATCACAGGCATCATGACATCCATAAAAATAATCTGAAAGGTTTCCGGTTTGGCCTGTTCAAAAATTTCCACTGCTTCCTGTCCATTGTTGGCAATCGTGACATGCAGGCCAAAATCCTCCAAAATAAACTGTGCGATCTCCTGATTCAATTCGTTGTCCTCTACAAGAAGCGCCCGCTTGCCGGCGATATGTATCTGTTCCAACCCTGTGTTTCCCTTTTTTTCCTCCGCCTGCATATCAATTTCCAAGGGCAGCACCACTGTGAAAACACTGCCTTTCCCCGGCTCGCTTTCTATTTCGATGGTTCCTCCCATATTGTCTATCAGCTTTTTTGTGATTGTCATGCCAAGCCCAGTTCCCTGATAGTTGGTTCTCGCGCTCATTCCGCTTAATTCCTGGGTAAATGGCTCGAAAATATGTTCCAAATATTCCTTGCTCATTCCAATACCGGTATCGGAAATCGTGAAGCATATCTGCGCTGCTCCATTTTCCGCTGAAAGTTCACGCCAGCTCATGTGGACACTGCCCTCCGGCCGGTTATACTTGATGGCGTTACCTGCTATATTAATCAAAACCTGCTTGATATGCAGCGGACTTCCTATAAAATTCGTATGCGAAAGCTGCTCTTCCTCCCCAGACAAAGCCGTCAGCTTTATCTTTTTTGCTGATGCCTGCCCGCTCACAATTGTAACACAGTTTTTAAAAAGCTGCGGCATAGAAAACGGCTCTTTTTTCAGCTCCACATTCCCGCTTTCCAATTTATTGATATCCAGCACATCATTAATAAGCGACAGCAGATGCTCTGCCGATGTTTTAATTTTCTGCCTGCAATCCTGCTGTTTTTCCGGATCGTCCGGATTCCTCTCCGCAATATTCAACATACCCATAATGCCATTAATCGGTGTTCGTATATCATGGGACATATGTGATAGAAACTCTGTCTTTGCCAAATTGGCTTTTTCGGCTTCTTTGATGGCAATCTGCAGTTCTCCATTCTTTTGTGCCAGAATCCGGTAAGATTTTCTCCGCGTGTGGGACACCACAAGGGCGGATATCACAAAGAGAATCAACACCGTGCCTGCAATCATGATCACATCCTTATTCATATAAAGATAATCTGCCAAATTATAGTCTGTGTAAGATATGTTCATGTACTGGTTGATGATGTCTTCCTTTTCAGCCTCCGAAATCAGCCGCAAAGACTTATTGATCACATCAAAGAGAATCGGATCTACCTCCTTGAACGCCGCCAATGTACTTCCCGACTGATAGCGGTAATTGTCCCACTCAATCAAATTGGAAAATCGTTCATTCTTCGACAGATAATTGTATTCTATCGTGTTTAGCACCGTAATGTCCGCTTCTCCCCGTCCGACTATATGCAGGCAGTCCTTTGCACTGTCACAATAAATAACCTCGCCGCTTACACCGTTTTGTTTCATACTTTCCGCCCAATAGGCACGGCCGTTTGTCAGCACAAGCGACGTCCCCTGATTCATGCGTACATAGTCGCTTTTGGAAACAATAATGGCATTGTAATGCATAAATGGAGCCGTTAGACGGATATTTTTATCCCTTGCAAGCTGCATATTATTAGCGCCCACATAAAAATCGATTTCTCCCGCCGCTAAAAGTTCCTTCCAGTAATCACCACGGTCTAAGGGACAAAGCTCCATGGTAATCCCACTTCTTGCTGCAATCGCTTTCAAAATCTGAATATATATACCATCATATTCTCCCTGCTCATTGATATAAGAAAGCGGCTTGGTATCCTGGTAAAAACCGATTTTAACAGGCACGCCTCTGTCTATATACTGCTGCTCTTCCGCCGCAAAGTTCTCCCATCGGTTTTCATAATAGGCACTGATTAACTCCTGCTCCAACGTGGGATTGTCCATATAAAGCTCTTCTATCCCTATGTTCAGCTCGGAAATGAGCTGCGCATTACCTTTCCAGGTCATATAATAATAAGGCGCATAGGCAAATTTTCCTACAAGACACTGTCCTTGTTCAACCTCTGTCAGCGTGTGAGCCGCTACGTCAATTTCCCCGTTTTTAAGCGCTGTCTGCAGCTCCTGTGTCGTACCAAACTCCTTGAGCTGCGGCTCTGAAATGCCGTTGCGGTCAAGATATTCCAAGAACTCATACTTTCGGACATAGCTTTCCACAACACCGAAAGTCATATCCCGCATCCGGTCAAAATCCTCAAAATCCATACTGCTGTCTTTTTCCACGAAAAGACAGCCATACGTATATCCGCTTGACAGAGAAGCAAACTCAAAAACCTCAGCACGCTCCTCGGAATACTGTGCTGACCCTACCAAATCCACTTCTTTCGCTTCCAGCTTTTCAAGCGCCTCATTCCAGCTTTCACATATCACATACTCAATGTCCCATCCGGTATAAACGCGAAGCTCTTCCAGGTATGCCACGTCCATTCCGCCATAGCCGCCTGTTTCCGAATAGATGTGAAATCCATTCATCGGGAAAAAAGCTACTTTTACTTTACGGGAACTGGCAAAGACCGGCATACAATAACAAATGAAACATATAAAAAACAGCATGACTGTCAAATATTTATGCATTTTCTGGTTAACGTTTCCCTTCCTCATCACGATTCCCCCACAAGAAACTATTGCAACCATTATACACTAAAAATGTTGTTGAGGGAATCATTTGGCAGCAATCATTACCTGCAAAATGCCGCTGTATTCCACAAACCGGTTGCATATCATACCTGGCACATGATATACTTATGACACGAGATAACACAAGCCAACCGGCGGTTTCAAAATGAAGCCGCCTTTTCATATGCTGATTGGGGAGAGAAAATAATGAACATAGAAAAATCCACCGCAAAAACTACCCTGCTGACTGAGGGCTGCATCTGGAAGCAGCTTATCGCCTTTGCGTTTCCGCTTTTTCTGGGAAATCTGTTTCAGCAGCTATACAATACCGCAGATTCCCTTATAGTTGGAAATTTTCTTGGCAGCAATGCGCTTGCCGCTGTCAGCTCCTCGGGCAACCTTATTTTTCTGATGGTTGGCTTTTTTCAGGGAATATCTGTGGGCGCAGGCGTTGTCATAGCCCGCTATTACGGCGCACAGAAAATAAAGGAAGTACAGAAAGCCGTGCACACAACGGTTGCTTTCGGACTTGCCTCAGGTGTCTTTTTGACCGTTGCGGGCACAATCCTGACTTCCCGCCTTCTCGTATGGATGGGGACGCCAGCTGACGTGCTGCCAGAATCCACGGTCTATTTCCGCATCTATTTTTTAGGCTCCCTCTCTTTTGTCATGTACAATGTCTTTGTAGGGATTTTACAGTCCGTTGGGGACAGCCGTCACCCGCTCATTTACCTGATCGTGTCATCTGCCATCAACATTGTGCTGGACTTACTATTGATTGCCGTGCTTGGTTTTGGCGTCGGCGCTGCCGCCCTGGCGACTATCCTTTCACAGTTTATCAGCGCATTCCTGTGCCTCTGGCGGCTTACGTGCAAGAGCCCGGAGGGCTACCGCGTATCCATAAAAAGCATCCGTTTTGATCTCCCCATACTTCATGAAGTGATTTCCAACGGACTGCCTGCAGGATTTCAAAATTCCATCATTGCTCTTGCCAATGTGGTGGTACAATCAAATATTAACAAATTTGGAAAAATGGCAGTAGCAGGAAGCGGTGCTTATTCAAAAATCGAGGGCTTCGGATTCCTGCCTATCACCTGCTTTGCCATGGCACTCACCACCTTTATCAGCCAAAATCTTGGCGCAAAGCAGTACGAGCGCGCAAAAAAAGGGGCGCGCTTCGGTATCCTCTGCTCTGTCATGACAGCGGAGCTTGTGGGCATCTTTATATATTTTACCATACCAGTCCTGATTGCCGCCTTCAACCGCACGCCGGAGGTGATCGCTTATGGGACAATCCACGCAAGGACAGTCACACTCTTCTACTTCCTCCTCTCCTTCTCCCACTGTATCGCGGGTATTTTGAGGGGCGCCGGAAAAGCCGCCGTACCTATGCTCACTATGCTCTGTTTCTGGTGCATTGTCCGGGTAAGCTATATCACCGTTATTCTGCATTTTATCCCAGTCATCAACATGATCTTCTGGGCGTATCCGCTGACATGGAGTTTAAGTTCCATAGTATTTTTGCTCTATTTTTTGAAAGCGGACTGGGTGCACGGGTTTGAAAAATAAAATTTATTCCGTTCTCCCCGCCAGCAGCTTCATCGGCTCTGCCCGTAGGTTAACATAAATCCACGCAGCCGCGATCACAGTTCCTGCGGCCACAATCGCAAGGACACACTCTGCCGCCGCCTTTAGCGGTTCTTCCGGCTCAAAGGACTCCTCCGCCATCTCCCCTGCATCCATCCCCATGCTGTTTCCGAACGTTTTATCATAATAGTTTTCTTTCTCAATTCTCCCCGCAATCTCTCCCGACAGGTAACTGCCTGCCAGAGAACCGCATGCGCTCCCCGCCAGAATCAGCACGAAAATACCTAAAAACAGAGATAAAAAGCTATGCATTTTCCGAAAACCGAGACACCGTTCCACTGCTGTCCGCTCCTTCTGTTTTAAGATAAACAGCCACGAAAAATAGCCGAGCACCATCAGCACCATGGACACGCCCATAATGATTAACAGTCTGGCAATGTACTTCATATTATTGATATTTGCCTCCAGCTCCGAATAACCCCTGTCATAAAAAGTAATTTCCACATTGTCCATTTGCAATTTGCTCCACTTCTCCATATACTCGTCAATCGTGCCATTTGCAATGCGGAATGAAGTGTTACTCCCCATCATGGGACCGCTTTCCAGAATATTGTCTGCGTCACTGTTTTTCACGGAACGGCTGGGAATGATAATCTCATTATAGCCAAGCCCATATTCGTCCCGCAGTCCTGCCTGCCCGCCGTACATGCCTACAATCTTGTAATTGCCCTCCTCAAAAATCGGATAAATCTCTCCTTTGGCATTGATCAGTGTAAATGCCGCCGCCGTATTGGTCGCAAATGCCAGTCCCGCAGTCCGCCTGTAATTTGCATACTGCAGCGCAAGAGGCAGCTCATCTCCGACTGCCAGCCCTTCCCTTTGGGCAAATACATCCGAAACAAGACAGACCCTGTCCCCGCGCGCATATTCTTCCTCCGTAAACTCCCTGCCCTGACTGATATAAGCATTGCCATTGTAGAAAGCCATCATCAAATATATATCATTTGTTCC
>DLAA01000122.1:0-5330 GCA_002493835.1 Lachnospiraceae bacterium UBA7060
CATGGCCTCGCACCGCTCGGTGTAGAAGCGCATGTCGTTTCCGGGGGAGTTGCCGGTGACCATGTTCATTCTCAGGGCGTCGCAGCCGTATTTGTCGATCATCTCCAGAGGATCGATGCCGTTCCCCAGGGATTTGCTCATCTTCCGTCCCTGGTTGTCCCGGACCAGGCCGTGGATCAGCACGGTGTGGAAGGGGGTCTTTCCGGTGTGCTCACAGCCGGAGAAGATCATCCGGGCCACCCAGAAGAAAATGATGTCATAGCCCGTGACAAGGACGTCGGTGGGATAGAAATAGCTAAGGTCCTGAGTTTTGTCCGGCCAGCCCAGGGTCTCGAAGGGCCACAGGGCCGAGGAAAACCAGGTGTCGAGAACGTCAGGGTCCCGCTGGATGTTTTCTGAGCCGCACTTTTCGCATTTGCAGGCGTCCTCCCGGGACACGGTGATGTGGCCGCAGTCGGCGCAGGTCCAGGCGGGAATCTGATGGCCCCACCAGAGCTGCCGGGAAATGCACCAGTCCCGGACGTTCTCCATCCAGTTGAGGTAGGTCTTGGTGAAACGCTCGGGGACGAACTTCGTCTCTCCGTCCTTCACCACCCGGATGGCCTCCTGGGCCAGGGGCTTCATTTTCACGAACCACTGGGCGGAGATGATGGGCTCCACGTCCTTATGGCAGCGGTAGCAGGTGCCCACGTTGTGGGAGTAGTCCTCTACCTTCACCAGGTAGCCCCCCGCTTCCAGGTCGGCTACAATGGCCTTCCGGGCGTCGTAGCGGTCCATACCCTGGTACTTGCCGCCCAGGGCGTTGACTCTGCCGTTGTCGTCCAGAACCCGGATGACCTCCAGATTGTGCCGCAGGCCCACCTCGAAGTCGTTGGGGTCGTGGGCGGGGGTCATCTTCACGCAGCCGGTGCCAAAATCCATCTCGGCATAGTCGTCGGCCACCACGGGGATTTCCTTGTTCATCAGGGGCAGGATAACGGTCTTGCCCACAATGTCCTTGTAGCGCTCGTCGGCGGGGTTGACGCAGACGCCGGTGTCGCCCAGCATGGTCTCGGGACGGGTGGTTGCCACCACCACTTCCCCGGTGCCGTCGGCCAGGGGGTAGCGGATATGCCACAGGTGGCCGGGCTTATCCACATACTCCACCTCCGCATCGGACAGGGCGGTGACGCAGTTGGGGCACCAGTTGATGATCCGGCTGCCCTTATAAATGAGGCCCTTCTCATACAGGGAGACAAAGACCTCCCGGACGGCCTTGGAGCAGCCCTCGTCCATGGTAAATCTTGCCCGGTCCCAGTCGCAGGAAATGCCCAGCTTCTTCTGCTGCTGAACGATGCGGTTGCCATACTGGCGCTTCCAGTCCCAGACCCGTTCCAGGAACTTTTCCCGGCCCAGGTCGTAACGGGTCAGGCCCTCCTTGCGAAGCTCCTCCTCCACCTTGATCTGGGTGGCAATGCCGGCGTGGTCCACGCCGGGAAGGTACAGCGCCTCATAGCCCTGCATCCGCTTGAACCGGATCAGGGTGTCCTGAAGGGTATCGTCCATGGCGTGGCCGATATGCAGCTGTCCCGTTACGTTGGGTGGGGGCATGACGATGGTGAAGGGCTTCTTATTCTCATCCACCTGGGCCTTAAAATAGCCGCCCTTTTCCCACATATCATAGATGCGGGATTCCACCTGCTTTGGCTCGTAGACTTTAGGTAATTCTCTTGCCATTTTCTTCACTCCTTTTCCATAAAAAAGACGCCCTGAGAGAAAAACTCCCAGGGCGAAACATACATTTCCGCGGTACCACCTGAATTCCCGAAAACCGGGCACTTGAAAGCCATAACGGGCTTACCCGT
Source organism: Lachnospiraceae bacterium UBA7060 (assembly GCA_002493835.1). Lineage (GTDB taxonomy): Bacteria > Bacillota > Clostridia > Lachnospirales > Lachnospiraceae > UBA3282. Next base: position 1,845 of record DLAA01000122.1, read on the forward strand.
ACTGCCCTACTGTCCTTCAGGCAGTCCGCTCCCGGGCGACCATCCACCGCTGCCCGGTATGTGCTCTCACCAATACGCACACTCTCTTTCCCGGTTTTGACGGCGGAACCTCCCGTTCCATGCGTTTTAACTTTGTTATAGTAGCGAAAAAAACCGGGTTTGTCAAGGGAAAATCAGCGGTTTTCCTGTATAATCCGGCGGACGGCCCCGGAAACGGCGGCAAATCTCTGCCCAGGTGTCCCATTGCCCCTTGCAAAGGCGGGGTACTTGCGCTATAATGAAATAAAACATTCCTTTTTCCGGGCCTTGGACCCTGAAAACCGAGTGTGAATCTTTCAGACAGACTGTGAGCTGATACCCATGAAACTCTCCCTGGTGGTCCCCTGCTACAACGAAGCGGAAAATGTGAGCCTCTTTCAGGAGGCGGTGCTCTCCGCCTTCCGGGACTGTGGTTATGATTATGAGATCGTCTACATCGACGACGGCAGCAGGGATGCCACGCTGCACAACCTGAAAAAGCTCTACGCCGCCCAGAAATGCCCGGTGAAGGTGGTCTCCTTCTCCCGGAATTTTGGTAAGGAGGCCGGGCTCTACGCCGGGCTCCAGCACGCCTCCGGCGACTATATCGCCCTCATCGACGCCGATTTGCAGCAGCGGCCCGAGATCGTCCGGGACATGGTGCGGATTCTGGAGGAAGAACCGGAGTATGACGTGGTGGCCGCCTACCAGGACCGGCGGCGGGAGGGCAAGGTTCTCTCCTTCTTCAAGCGCTGCTTCTACCGCCTCATCAACCGCCTCTCCGATGTGACGCTCCAGAGCGACGCCAGCGACTTCCGGACATTCCGGCGCAGCGTTCGGGACAGCATTTTGTCGCTCCCCGAGTACCACCGCTTCTCCAAGGGGATCTTCTCCTGGGTGGGCTATGAGACCAAATTCATCCCCTATACCGCCTGTGAGCGGGCAACGGGCACCACCAAGTGGAACTTCTGGAAGCTGTTTGACTACGCCCTGGAGGGAATCATCGGCTTTTCCACTGCGCCGCTGCGGATGGCGTCGGTGCTGGGCTTTATCTCCGGGGTCGCCGCCATTATCTATCTCATTGCCGTCATCCTGGAAAAATGCATCTGGGGCATCGACACACCCGGCTACGCCACCATCATTGTCCTGCTGCTGTTCTTCGGGTCCATGCAGCTGTTCTGCATCGGCATCATCGGAGAGTACGTGGGCCGCACCTTTGAGCAGACCAAGGACCGCCCCATCTATATCTCCAAGGAAGTTCTGGACTACGAAAACAAGAATGAAAACAAGGATCAAGAGAATTAACCGGGAACATCCCAGCCTGCCTGCCGGCGGCTGGGATGTTTTGTCGCAGAATTCTATTTCTTTTCCAACTCAAAGCGCTGGATGCACTTGAGAAAGGCCGTGCCGTACCAGCTTGCCTTCAACTCGCCCACGCCGGTGACTTTCTTAAACTGAGACATGGTGGCAGGCCGTTTCTTCGCCATATCCGCAAGAGTGCTGTTGGAAAAGACCATGTAGGCCGGAATTCCCGCTTTTTTCGCCAGCTCCAGGCGGAAAAGCTTCAGTTCGTCGATCAGCTCCGCCGTATCGCCGGTGGCCGGGATCTCCTCCTGGGGGTTCTCGTCGCTCACTTCGACCTTCCGGCGCACCATCTTGCCCCGGTAGAGGACCTCCGCCGCCTGGGTGGTCAGGCCAAGGGTCTGGTGCTCCAGCTCAGTCCGCAGATACCCCTCCGCCTCCAGGTGGTCAATCATGGCGTGCAGCTCCGTCCGGGAACGGTCCTTCAGCAGGCCGTAGGTGCTCAGGCTGTCCAGCCCCAGCTCCCCGATACGCTTGAGCTTGCTGCCCCGCAGGGTGCTGGCCACCAGATTCACCCCCAGACCGCAGCCCAGCTTGTCGTGAATCCGATGGACACAGGAGAGGATGATCTGGGCCTCCCGTGTCATATCCACCTCCACGAAATTTCCCTTGCAGGTGCCGCAGTTTCCGCAGAGCTCCGGGTGCTTCTGGCCGAAGTATTCCAGGATATAGCCCCGGAGGCAGGTCTTGGTCTTGCAGTAGCCCACCATGGCGTCCAGACGCTTGAGATCCTGGCGGCGGACCTGGGCACGCTGCTCCTCGGTCAAATCCTCGTTCTCTCCCCCGTTGTTGATGAGGAATCTGGCGGTCTGCACGTCGGCGCTTTGAAACAGGAGGATGCAGTCCGCCGCCGACCCGTCCCGGCCGGCACGGCCCGCCTCCTGGTAATAGGCCTCCATGCTCTTGGGCATATTGTAATGGATGACGAAGCTGACGTTGGACTTGTCGATGCCCATGCCGAAGGCGTTGGTGGCCACCATCACCGTCTTGCGGTCATAGAGGAAGTCTTCCTGGCTCTCGGTCCGCTCCCGCTCCTCCAGGCCCGCGTGATATCGGGCGGCGGCGTAGCCCAAGTCCCGGAGACGCTGGCAGACCTCCTCCACCTTCCGCCGGGTGGAGCAATAGACGATGCCGCTTCTGTCCCGGCGGGAGGCGAGCAGACGTCGCAGCTCCCGGTCCTTCTCGTCGGTTTGGATGACATCAAAAAAGAGGTTCGGCCGGTCAAAGCCCGTAACGGCCCTCACCGGGTCCTCAAGGCCCAGAATCCGCTCCACGTCCTGCCGGACGGTTTCCGTGGCCGTGGCGGTAAAGGCCCCTACCACGGGGCGTCTGGGCAAGCCCGCAACGAAGTTGACAATGCGAAGGTAGCTGGGGCGGAAGTCCTGACCCCACTGGGAAATGCAGTGGGCCTCGTCCACCGCCAGGAACGAGATGTTCAGCTTGGCGGCCAGGGCGGAAAAGCCCGGATAGTCCAGCCGCTCCGAGGCCACGTACACAATCTTGTATTTTCCCGCCAGAAGGTTCCGGTAGACTGCCTGCATCTGAGGCCCCGTCAGCGTGCTGTTGATGTACGCAGCGGGAACGCCCGCGGCTTTGAGGGCCATGACCTGATCCCGCATCAAAGAGATCAAGGGCGACACCACCAGGGTGATTCCCGGCAGCAGCAGCGCCGGGAGCTGGTAGCACATGCTTTTCCCGCCGCCGGTGGGCATGATGCCGAACACGTCCCGGCCGGCCAGGACACCGTCAATCAGCGCCTCCTGGCCGGGGCGGAACTGGGTATATCCAAAGACACGCTGAAGCGTGGTCATTTTATCCATAAGAGGCTCCGTTTTCGTCCGTTTGTTTTCTTTTATTGTCGCACATTCCGCCGGAAAATGCAAGGGAGAAAACGGCCCATCCGGCAGGATTCTCCGCGATACCGCAAATTTTCAGAAAAATGGAAATTCGTTCTTGACAAATCCGGGGGGATGTAGTATTATAACTGGGCTGGTGATTGGCCCCAGCAAGACTTGGAGAAGTCGCGTAGCTGGCCGAGCGCGCACGATTGGAAATCGTGTATACCCCAAAAGGGTATCGAGGGTTCAAATCCCTCCTTCTCCGCCA
>DLAA01000122.1:5607-20758 GCA_002493835.1 Lachnospiraceae bacterium UBA7060
CAAATCCCTCCTTCTCCGCCAAAACCCCGGTTTTGTACTAAAACCGGGGTATTTTTCTAACTTTTTTGAATTGTAATTTTGTCTACATTTACTTTTGTTGCAGATTTGTTACAAACCGTAGATGCTATGCAGTATTTTCAGGTATCAGTTTTCGGCGGTTTTTCTTACTTTTTGCGACATTTTTCTGTGAGGTGTCTACGGCCTCCACCATCTCCGCTGCGTGGAGATGTGTATATATTTTTGTTGTCTGGGCATCCACATGGCCTACGATGGATTCAAGCATTGGCAAGTCCATTCCACCAACAATGGCAAGGGTGATAAAGGTGTGGCGGCAGGTGTACGGGGTGGCATCTGTGATTTGCAGTTCCTCCATTGCTCTCTTGAAGTCCCGGTTTGTCCACGGTATACGGGATTTGTTTCCGGGGTAGGAATCTATCAGCTTTTGCTTTCCGGCTTTTCTGGAGGCTTCCAGAAGCTCCTGATAGTATGCCCTACCGTCCTCACCGATTGGGATTACTCTGTCCTTGCCTTTCTTGGTCTTGGAGCCAAATATCATGTGATCTGGATAGCATCTATCCAAAGGAACTTCAAACAACTCATTCGGTCGGCATCCGCAGGAAATCATAATACCCATCAGCTTTGCGGCTGGAAGGTCGCTGGAACGGATTTTCTCAAGTTCCTCGTCTGTAAATCTGCGGGATTCTTTCTTCTGCTGTGCGGTCACCACAAGATTCAGGGCATGATTGGATTGCAAAATGTTTTCCTGCATCGCCCATTTGCAAAGCTGGGTAAACAGGGTGCGGAGTTTCTTCACGGTGGATTCCGCAAAATCTTCTTCCTCCATTTTCTTGATGGCAAGGGCATAGTCATTGTGGGTAATATCCCGGATTTTCTTCTTGTGGAGTTGCGTGCAGTGCTTGAAAGCGTCCTGATAATCTTGCAACAGGCTGGAAGAAATGGTGGGTTTCTTAGTGACCATCCAGGCATCGTAAACCTGTTGGAAGGTCATGTTGTAGCGGTCATTGATGGATTGGTCTGTGACACGCTCCAAGACTTTCTGCGCTTCCGCACGGGTGCAGAAGGTTCCCAGCAGTAGCATATCACCTTTTCTCGCCATCCAGGGCTTTGTACGGTTTCCAGACAGCTTCGAGATGTTACCAGTGCCATTCTCACGCTTGCGGTATTTCCGCTCTGCCTTTGTGAGTTTTTTACCGCAATTCGGGCAGAAATTGTAATTTTCTGTCAGCTCACACTTGCACTTTGGGCAAGTCTGTGATACAATATTCATGCTCAAAAAGACTCTTCCTTTCTTTTTAGAGTAGACCGTCACCTGCTGACTCCAGGTGGCGGTCATTTTTTTATACCATGTGAGTAAAAGTCCGTTTTATTGGACAGTAAGTTTTTATAATGGAACATAAGTTCAAAATTAAGGAGGACACATACATGAGTAGGGAATACAAAATTGAGATGATTTTACGCAGGATTGAGCAAATACACACTTTCAGCGACATACTGATTGACATTTTATATGGATTGCTTTGCTAGCGCATTGCGGCATGGGGTAGCTTTTTGCTACCCCATTTTTTTCGGGGAAGTGGCGTTTGAATATTTCGTACATGAATACGATTTCCGCATCCGTCATTCCAGACAGCAGATTCGTGAAAAACTTCACGGCTTCCTCCGGGTCATTCTTGGAAGCTGCGGCAACAATCTCACCGATTTGTTGCCGTTTGCTCTTTTAACTTAACGTGCTTAAAGATTCTAGCTTTCTCCAATAGCTGATATACTCCATCAAGACGGCTCTACATTTCCGCTCTAAGTAGAACCGCCGCACATCGCCAATCTCAGCCAAGAGTTGTAGCCCCAGCGTTGGCCCCACGCCATACATCTTCTGCATCACCGGATATTCCAGTAACGATTCGGCCAGCCGCAGCATCTCTTTTCTGAGTTCCGCTACTCAAACCGTTCAAGGCCATTGGTACATGGATTAAAAAGAATATCCTTGACCCGTTGACAGAAACCTTTGATGACTTTGACCTACCAACCTGCAAAATGCCTATGAGAAGAAGTTGGGCTGCACTGATGACACCTACACTGCTGCCGTGGACAATGGTTCCTACGACGGGAACTTTGTAAAGGACAGCGCAGGTTATGGGCTGGCTCAGTGGACGTATTGGAGCCGCAAACAGGCGCTTATGGAGTACGCCCGTTCCGTGGGCAAGTCCATTGGTAAACGACGCTTCCAGAACGGAAGTGGCAGACTTGAGGGTGGTCATCATGGACTTGTAACCCTGCATTTCCTCCCACATGAAATCAAGCTGCATACGTCCAATGCCGTCCTCTTGCAGTATGAGCGCCCCGCAGACCAGAGTGAGAGCGCCCAGAACAAACGGGCTGGATATGGGGCAGACCTACTACGATAAGTACGCTGGAAAGGCCACTACGCCCGCTCCTACGGGTACTTTGTATCGGGTACAGGGTTGGTGCCATACTCTAAGCGTAAAAACGCTGACAGGCAGCTTGCCGCCGTCCAGGGCAAAGGCTTTGACGCACTGATTAGAAGGTCGGTGACCTGTATAAGGTTCAGACCGGGGCTTAAATACTGCTGAAAAGTAGTATGGGTTCCTTCAATAATCGGATTTGACTTCAATGCTAGTGTCCGGCAGTTCCTTTTCGGGGGTAGATTTGACGTTTACCAAGAAATCTTCTGCCATCGGGAATGATCGAGAAAATCTTTGGCAATCTGAAGAATGAGCTGGATATGAAACGAAACGAATAAGAAACCAGAGTACAAAAACAGCCCGTGGAAAGCAATTTGTATTGTTTTATCTCTGATCGCACGCACGTACCTTTTGCGGCAGATGAAACCGTACAGGCGGAAGAATGAATTGGCACCGCGAAATAATCCGGCGCTACATAAAATAAACACGATCCTGTATCCAGGAGGCCAATCTTCTGAATCCAATGGCCAAAAAGCAGTGGAAGATTTATGATAGGTTAATTTTGTAAAGAGTTTCGGTTCTATAGTCTTTTCGGACCTATCACAACTTCAAATTGCGTTTTTGCAGGATATGGGCAAGGCAACAGCGCTAGAAAATGAAAATATATTATAAAATTCTATGTAACGCACGTCGGAATAGAGGATTCCGAATCACATTCAAAGTTGATACGCTTCTCCTCAATCACCAGTGGGCGGTTCATGAGTCTCGCGTTCATTGCCATGATGTACTCACCTAGAAACCCCATAAAAGTCAACTGCACGCCGCCAATAAAGAAAATTGCGATCATAGTAGGAGCATACCCGGCAACAAATTTATCCCAGCAAATCAATTTGGCAACAAGATAAATCAACCCGATTATGAAACTCAGTACAGCAGTTATAAAACCCAGAAATTCCGCCACACGCATCCCTGTTTTAGTATAGCTGGTAAAACTGAGCATCGCAGCGTCGAAAAGGGTATACCAGTTATTGTGTGTTTTTCCCGCACGTCGCATGGGCTGAGTATACTCAACTTCCTTCCGCTCAGGACCAAGTTCAGCCACGATGCCGCGAATAAACGGCGTTGGATCTTTCAAATCCCGTAACGTATTTACAAAGCTACAGTCATACAATCCAAAACCTGTAAACTGCTCAATTATTTCTACGCTACTCATTTTGTGAATCAACTTGTAATAGCAGCCTCTCAGGAAGTAGACCATTCTGTTTTCCTGGCTTTTCGTTTTACGGCCAATCACAATTTTATAGCCTTTTTCCCATTCATGAACAAAAGTGGGGATCATTTCCACAGGGTCCTGAAAATCTGCACAGATGGTTATTGTACAGTCACCGGATGTATGGATAATTCCATAATAAGGACTGTTGAATTGGCCAAAATTTCGTGTGTTAAAGATCGCTCTCACACATTTATCCTCAGCACATATGTCTTCAATGATAGACCGGGTCTTGTCCTGAGATTTGTTATCAATGAAGAGAATTTCATAGCCATATTCCGGTAAACTCTTGGTAATTTCATTGCGCACTGCCTCATAAATCGGACGCACATTTTCTTCCTCATTATAAGTAGGTATCATCACAGAAATTATCTTTTTCTTAGTCATATACTTTACTTCTTTCCGATAACACTATCGATTGTATGTTTTATTCCTGTTTCAAAGGAAACAGATGGAGCAAAACCTGTATCTGCCTGTATCGATGAGATATCTGCCTGCAAATGCATCACCTGAAATGGTGTATAGGGAATTTCTCCAAATCCTAACGGAAGTTTTGGATCGATCTGATCACGCAATATACAGATATATTCTCTCAACGCTTTTGCCTGCCCACTGCCAAGCGGGTAAACCTGTCCATCCACTCCGTGCAGCGCCATCAAGCGAAACGCCCTTGCGGCATCCTCGGAATAGAGATAGTCCCACTGTTGAATGCCTTGGGTCAAAGCAGGCTTTTCCCCCTGCAGCAGTTGAACAATTACATTGGAAATCATAGTATTGGGGCCATCTCCGGGACCATAGACGCTAAGTATTCTTGCCCATATATGTTCGAGTCCCATTTTCTGGCATTCCACACGGCTCATTTGACCGGCACAAAGTTTTGCCATACCATATCCGTTCTGCGGAAAACAGGGTGTTTCGGGCTTCAGGGCGCCCTCCACTCTGCCGTACTCCGCTTGGCTTCCTGCACCGATAAAGATTTGGCAGCCCAACTCTTTTGCCGCATGCACAGCGTCAATGGTATATCGAATATTATTGACCTGCACAGGCATGTCGTTTCTTCCTGGACCAATGGTATGCGCCCAGGCAAAATGGTAAAACGCATCCGCACCATTGGGAATCCATTCCGGAAGCCTGGAAAGCTCCGCAACATCGCACTCAATGCGAAGGATGTTCTCGTGCTTTGGCAAAACGGAACCACGATGGGAACCGGGTCTGCACACCGCATAGACAAAAATGCCGTTTTGGGCCAATTCCAGGCATAATGCCGTACCGATGGCACCTGTAGGGCCCGTTACTACCGCTTTGGTAATACTTCTGTTAACCATGTTTCTTCCTCGACAAGCCATTGTTCTTGCTGCCGCAAGCGTTTACAGGACACCTGACAGATACCCTGCACGATTCTGCAATTATCCCTCAATCAAAGGGATAAACATCTGCTTTTCCAATTCTTCCCTGGGCAGGAAGGGGGCCAGATCTTCAAGCGGGGGAGATACCAGCGTTCCATCCGCCAAACGCTTGGTGCTGCTTTTCGGCTCCCATACCTGAGCCGTGTCGGTGAAGATCTCACAGAAAACAGGGCCTTCCTGGGCCAGGACTTCGTCCACAATTGATTCCTCCAATCTTTTCACATTCGATTGACATATTTCTGATCTCAGACTGCATCAATGCTTTTATTTTGTCGCTTGCCTTTTTCATCCTCACACTTCTTTCCATGTCATATGCTGATAGAACATCTGCGCATCTTCTCTTTGATCCTTACACGCTACCCAGCGTATTTCATCTTCCAGCTCCTCTTTTTCCAGCGGAATCAGATAGTCGCTTTGAAAACCACATCTTTCATAAAATCGAATTGCATGGTTATTATTCCAGATGACTTCTAAATCAAAATGGGAAATTTCCAGAACATCCTGTCCCCAGCGGATTAGAGTTTTCAAGGCAAATTCCATCATTCTTGGATAGCCACCCTTAACACCTTTGAGTACGGAATCAATTTCCACTTTATTTAAATCATACCGGAATCCAGCAAAGCCAATATGACCAATATAATTGCCATTGAAATCCTGGATTAGGAAAGTGATGCGGTTATCATTTTCCACCACCAAACGCTTTAGCCAGCTGTCCGTTCTTTCCTCTGTGACCGTAAAACGGGCGGGGGATAAGCTAGGGTTTTCTCGCCTCCATTTGCTGAATAAGGTTACGCAGTCAGGAATCGTTGTATTGTAATCTGCAGTAACTGGTCATAAAAAACCAATCGTCTGTTTTTCATCATTAAGAATTGGTATCAAAGTCAAATAGTCTGTACTGCTTTTGCGCTTATAAGAGTCAATTGTTTTGACGTCATACTCCCGATTCATTCTATCACCTCATTTACGGAATGTCCACATTTTGTTTAAAATAAAGTTTACGGGCACGGTAATAATTAAATTGATAATGGGGGCAATCTCAACTGGCCAGTGCAGAATATCCACTTGCAAAAATAGCAAACCGAATGTAACAACAAACACACCGCCATAGCTTATATAGCTGCGAAGCAGTGCTATTAGTACACTTTTTATTCCGGAAAAGTGTGCAGAAAATACAAATTTTGAATTCCAGACAAAAGAATTTGCCACACTGACAATCCATCCGACCACATTTCCAGCCATATAATACCCGGGATCCACCCATATAAACAGGTAATAAATCGCCAAAGAAATAATGGTGTTAGATGCACCGACTATCCCAAATTTCAGAAACTCGGTAATATTTTTCTTATTCAAGTGATACTTTCTCCTTTTGATTCCCCTACCTTATTCCAACAATAGCTCAACTTTACTTTTGATTTCTTTCGAAAGCGGTGGTTCTTGAATATGAATCGGTTGATTCATCCCCAGCTTTGGAAAAACATGTGTTGTCTGCGGTAGAGGCACAGAAATAAACGCAGGAAAGGGATCTGTCAGGATTTCCCGGATACGCTCTGCATCTGCTTCAAAAGAAACGGTACGTAGACCATAGGCAGAAGCAATTTTGGAAAAGTCCGGAACCGTATAGCCTTTGGTAGAGTCGGTTTGTACATAATTGCTGTTGAAGTACATTTCCTGGAAGTGGTGAATCATACCCAAGGCACTATTGTCAAACAAAACAATTTTAATAGGCAGCTTTTCTCGGACAATGAACTCGAGTTCCTGAATATTCATCTGTAAGCCACCATCACCAGTGCAGCAGATTACTGTTTTATGGGAAGCCAACGCTGCACCGATTGCAGCGGGGAGGCTATATCCCATTGCGCCATGCCCACCAGAAAACAGTATGCGCTGTTTAGCTCTATGTTTTAGGCTCTGCGCAATCCAGACCTGATTTTGTCCCACATCTGTGGTAATGATCGCATCATCCGGAATAATTTGTCCCAATTGTATGGCTGCATAATTTCCAGGATTGTTCAAATCAACATTGACCAGCAGTTGCCTGACGGCTCTGCATGTTTCAAGCCAGCTTTCAAAATGGAACTGTTCGCCTTTCAGGCTTTTCCGCAGCTGAGGAACCAGTGCCTTGAGATCTGTAACATATTGTTTTTCAACTTCATGCGTCTTATTTTCCAGTTCCCCTTCATCGATATCTACTCGCAAAATCGTTGCTTTGGGTGCAAATAAACTTTTGTTGACCCCGGTCTGTCGGCAGTCCAGGCGGCTTCCCAGCGTCAGAATGCAATCACTATGATCAATGATATAATTTGCATATCTGAGTCCGTAGGCACCGATCATTCCAAAATGAAGTTCCGAGTCTGCCGGCAGAACATCCACCGCAATCATGCTCGTCACCACCGGAATTTTTAATTCTTCAACCAATGCGCGGAACGGCTCCCTAACACCGGACAGGGAGATTCCGTGCCCCGCCAATACAACAGGTCTCTTTGCATTTCGAAGGTGACTCAGGATATCCTCTGCTACCGTAGTTGATTCCTCTGAGCAGTTTGTTTCACCTGCGCAGCAGACTGCATCCTTGACTTCACCACGGAATACGTCCATCGGTATATCTAGCAGTACCGGCCCTTTTCGTCCTGCCATCGCTAGTTCAAAAGCATACTTCAATTTTTCAGGTAGTTCCTGAGCGGACTGAACCATAAAAGCGTCTTTCGTAACCGGTTTGGCCATGCTGACAATATCCGTTTCCTGAAATCCTTTCTGGCGGACTCGGATATGCTTCTTCTGCTCGTATGTGTTTACCTGCCCAGTAACGAAAATGCAGGGTATGGATTCAAAATAGGCGCATGCAATACCTGTCAGCAAATTGGTCGCTCCCGGGCCGCTTGTCGCATATGCAACGCCCGGAAGTCCTGCAATTTCCGCCCAGCCGCATGCTGCCATCGCGGCTGCCTGCTCATGATAGTTGACGTGTGCAGATATCTTGCCGCTGTATTTATCCAGCGAATCCATAAAGTGTGTAACCATGCCACCCGGATATCCGAAAATATCCCGAATTCCGTTTTTAATCAGAAATTCAACAATGTAGTCTGACGCTTTCATGTTTGGTCTCTCCTATAATCAGTCCACAGCCTCAATAATAACCTTTGCCATATAGTCGATCATCTCATCCGTCATGCCGGGATATACGCCTACCCAGAAGGTGTTGTTCATAATGAAGTCCGTGTTCGTCAACTCTCCGACAACACGATAGGCATCGGTACCGCGAATCTGGTCAAAGCAGGGGTGCTTAATCAGATTACCACTGAACAGCAGCCGGGTCTGAATGTTCTTGCTCTCAATATACCGGGTAATGGCATTGCGGTCCAAACCGCTCTCCGGTCTGACACTGATAAGGAATCCAAACCAGGACGGACGACTATTGGCTGCCGGTTCTGGCAAAATCAGCTTATCCGATACCGGCTCCAAAGCTTCGCGTAGACGGCTCCAGTTATGGCGGCGGCGTTCAATGAAATCGGGGAATTTTTTCAGCTGCTCACAGCCAATGGCTGCCTGCATGTCGGTTACTTTCAGGTTGTAGCCGAAATGGCTGTAGACATACTTATGGTCATAACCGTCAGGCAGCTCGCCGTACTGTCCGTCAAAGCGGTGATGGCAGAAGTTGTCCTGACCGGAGGGACAGATACAGTCCCGACCCCAGTCCCGGTAGCTCAGAATCAGACGGTGCAGCTTGGGGTTATTTGTATAGACACAACCGCCCTCCCCCATGGTCATATGGTGGGGTGGATAGAAGCTAGAAGTTCCGATATCGCCCCAGGTGCCGGTAAAACGAGTTTCCCCGTCAATGGTGTACTGACTGCCCAGCGCGTCACAGTTGTCCTCCACCAGCCACAGGTTGTGCTTGTCACAGAATGACCGGACAGCACCCAGGTCAAAGGGATTGCCCAAAGTATGGGCGATCATAACAGCCTTGGTTTTCTCGCTCAGAGCTGCCTCCAGCTGGGTCACGTCGATGTTGTACTGGGGAACAGTCACATCCACAAATACGGGAACAGCACCGTACTGAATCGCAGGGGTGACTGTTGTCGGAAATCCGCAGGCAACGGTAATTACCTCGTCTCCTCGTTTGATCTGACGCTCTCCCAGCTCAGGAGCAGTCAGTACAGAAAAAGCGATCAGGTTTGCGGAAGAACCGCTGTTTACCAGATGCGCATATTTCACACCAATCCACTGGGCAAACATCTTTTCGAATTCCTCAGCGAAACGCCCCGTAGTCAGCCAGAAATCCAACATGGCATCGGTCATAGCGCACATTTCCTTCTCGTCATACACACGGGATGCGTAAGTGATCCGGTCACCAGGCTGGAATGCCGTTTTCTTTTCTTTGAAATCGTGAAAGTACTCTCTAACCAACGCCTTGATCTGCTCGCGGGCATCGGTTTCATCTTTCCAAATCGTCATACTGTTTACGCTCCTAAAAATTCTTTGATTTCCCGATCCATTTCCGCCGGGATACTTCCCCCAGACAGCCAAACTTTGCTAAACCGACAAGTCACTTCCATACATTCTTCTATATGCCATCGGGGCTTCCAGCCGAAGGTGGACTTGATTTTGCTGCAATCCAATTTCAGAAAGTTGGCCTCATGGGGAGCATTTGCTTCCGCTTGATTCTCCCAGGCGGCGCCCTCTCCCCAGTGCTTGCAGAACAAGTCCACCAGCTCCCCAGTGGTGACGCAGTCGCAATCGTCCGGGCCTACATTGTAGAAGCCGGCGTAACGCCTGTCTTCATACTGCTTCTGGGCAATGGTCAGATACATCGCCAGCGGCTCCAGAACGTGCTGATATGGGCGGGTAGAGTAGGGATTGCGTACCCCGATCACTTTTCCAGCCTTCATCGCCCGGACGCAGTCGGGAATGATCCTGTCATTCGCAAAGTCGCCACCCCCGATGACATTACCGGCCCGGGCAGTGGAAACGGCAATCTTCCGCTCCGAAAAGAAACTGTTGATATAGCTGTGTGTCACCAACTCAGAGCAGCTTTTGGAGTTGGAGTACGGATCGAAGCCGTCTAAAGGTTCGTCCTCCCTGTAGCCCCAACACCACTCGTTGTTATGATAGACCTTATCGGTAGTTACGTTCAACACACTTTTGACACAGTTGTTCAAGCGCACACATTCCAGAATATTAACCGTACCCATCACATTGGTTTCATAAGTGTATTTTGGATTTTTATAGCTATCCCGGACAATGGGCTGTGCCGCCAGATGCAGAACAATCTCTGGCTGCGCTGCGTCGAAAGCTGCGTTGAGCGTTTCTAAGTCGCGGATATCACCTATCACACTGGTCATTTTATCATCAAGCTCTGCAAGTGCGAACAGGTTTGGCTCTGTAGGTGCTTCAAGACTGTAACCGGTCACGATCGCTCCAGCGTTCACCAGTATCCGACACAACCATGTACCTTTGAAGCCCGTATGACCGGTTACAAATACCTTTTTGCCTTTATAAAAAGAAAGATCCATCTTCTGCTCCTCTTTAACTTAATCTTCCCATTTTTTCCAGGGCGCGCTTCCGTTCGTCAACAGCTTTTCCAACATATCCTTCTCGCGCTTGGTATCCATGCACTGCCAATAACCCCGGTGCATATAGGACATCAATTCCCCCTGGGCCGCCAATTTTTCCAGAGGTCCACGTTCAAACACGGTATCATCGCCTTCAATATAATCAAAAATCTCAGGATTCAGGACCATATATCCGGCATTAATTGGCGCACCATCGGAATGACTTTTTTCGCGAAAGGCCTTCACCGCATTATCACCGCCAATATCCAGAACGCCTTTTTCCTGCTCCAAAATAACTGCTGTCAACGTAGCGATTTTCCCGTGGGATCTATGATACGCAGCCAATTTTCCGATATCCACATCACACACCCCGTCGCCGTAAGTCATCATAAAAGGTTCATTCCCGATATAAGGCGCAATTCGTTTGATTCTTCCGCCAGTCATCGTGTTCAAGCCAGTATCCACCACAGTTACTTTCCATGGCTCACAATGTTGATTGTGAATGATCCTATCATTGCGGCCTTTGGTAAAATCAAAGGTTATATCACTGTTATGCAGGAAATAGTCGGAAAACCACTCTTTAATGACATGTTGCATATAACCAGCACAAATAATAAACTCATTAAAGCCAAAGTAGGAGTATTCCTTCATAATGTGCCACAAAATAGGTTTCCCGCCAATCTCAATCATTGGTTTTGGCTTAAACTGACTGTCCTCAGAAATCCGTGTACCGAACCCACCGGCCAGAATTACAACTTTCATAAAATAAATGCCTCCCAAAAGATTGCCTGCGTATCCGTGCGCCTATCCGCAGACTGCGGTATTCCGTTTAAAAAGAGTGTGTTCGATTGAAGCCCGTCATGGAAATAATCAGGGTCGTGCCGTCATCGGCGCTGGGAATCAGTCCTCCGCGCTCCAGACTGCGCTTCATAAAGGCTTGTTCTTCCTCCAGAAAAGAAATCGTTTTCATTTGCAATTTTTCTTACTGCTTTTTTCAAGAAAATATCGCGTTCTTTTCCGTTTCCATATGATAACTGCAATTAATACAGCGGAGGAAATGATAGAAATAGTCACACCTGCTTTCAAGCCACAGGGCATAAAACGGAACTCAATAATATGTTCCCCTTCAGACAATTCAACTCCCAGGTAAATCAGATTGACAATATGCGTTGCTGTTTCCTCACCATCGACGAATACAGTCCATCCTGCGTCAAAGGGAATGGAACTGACCAGCATACCAGCCTTGTCTGCATATATGCGCCCAATGATATGGGAATCCTTTAGACTTTGAATATCCATCCCTTGTTGGCGCAAATTCTCACAAATCCGTTTAACAGTTTCATCGTCTTTCTTTTCTACGGAAACGCCTGTGGGAAAATACGGTGCGTATTCACTCCAATCAATTTGCTGTACGCCAAGCGTTGATATTTCCACTTCCAATTTTGAATCCGGATGAGGATCTTCCTGATAGATGAAAAAAGTGTCCATTGTACAGGGCGTCAACGCCTCACCACTGAGCGTAATGGAATGACAGAATTTCTCGCCTGGGTTAAGCGTCCCTCTTCCAAAGGAAAAGCGCAGCACCAAAGACTCCGTAGTTGGTTCATTGAGTGTAATGCCGGTAAAGTTACCGTCCGCATCCTCAATTCTGGAAAATGGAACATCTGTGTATTGTATGGTATCAAGCGCAGGTGATACGGTTTGATATTTTGCGAGCATTTCGGCATCTTCTGTAATAAAAGCGCTATAGAGTCGATTTTGCTTTTCCTGCATAGAACATTCTGATAGCGCCGTTGAATCACATGCCTGATCTTGCAAATAAGCCAAAGGAAGACAGTTCAGGTTCTGATATATATAAATATCCCCCACCTGTTCCAGAAAAACATATCCGCTGCGCTCAATATAAGTTCTTGTCAGAAGATATTTCCCAGCAGCTGTATTACGTAAAGTTTGCTTATCATCAAAACCAAAAAAATAGTTACTATATGGGAATCTTAAATTAAAAAATTTTTTATATTCGTCAAAATTGGCACCATATGTATTACTATAGCTTTTTTCTCCATTATACCCTTGCGCCATTGGATCGCTCAAATCAATCTGACGATATGATTTCTCAACGCGATAAAAATCCATATCATTCTGTTCAATCCACTCCAAAGCTTCCTGTGTACCGTCAAAGTAGATGCTCTCAGGCTCAGCCATAAGACTGCGCTTCCAATCAATAGACATAAATGCATTCGTTCCCAGGTCAATTGTCAGGATCACGAGCAATGTCATCATAAAACCGGCCAAGCCCTTCCTTTTGAGACAGAACACAGAAAATACAACTAAATAAAGAAGGACCACAAGCAGCGGAATTAGTAAGTGAATTTTTGATTCTTTCGACAATTCTTGACCAAATAACTGTCTGCTAAATAAATTTACAGCCAGCAAAAACAGGCCAGATATGGCAGCGCTTACCAGGCAGTAACGGCAATTATGATATATGTCCTCTGATAGTACTTCTATCCCCCGACAAATGCCCATGCAGAACAAAGGTACTAAAACCATTGTCCAGCGTGTAGCTATTGTCGAAAATCCGTTAAACACAGAACCAGAAACACCTATAAAAATTACAGAAAGAAAAACTGTAATCATTGATGCCTTTGCAACTTTGCCACATGATTTTTTCTTTAATAGTAGTGGTACAAGTATCACAAAAAGAATACATGTATAGAAAAAAGGCATTTCATAGAAATTGAGTTTCTTGAGTTTCTGTTGTCCCGCATAGTATCCTGGCGTGCCAAAATAATCATTAATCCCCAGAATTGAATCTGAGAAAAATCGAAGTAGTGCACTGAAATAGAACATGGGGGTGCAAGGTTCAAGGGGCAGCCCCTGAGAGCCTGACACGCGGGCAGAGTGTAGTAACTGATATATGGATGGAAGCAGTGCCAAGGCACTTATTCCCATGCCCAAAAGGACATACCCGAGTAGAGAAAAACCATATTTGAAAAAGTGCTTGATCTCAAAGCGGTATAGTGCAAAATAGCGAAAAATCACATAAATTGCAAGGAAAAGAAGAATCATATAGGAAAAATAAGCGCTGAATAGTACCATCCCAGTTACGCTGAACACTAGGAGGACCCACTTTTTATCATGCGCCCATAGTTCAAACCCGTATAAACACATTGTAAGGTATATAAATGCGGTGGCAAATTGATAATGCTGCCCCCACGATACGAAGAAACCGCAAAATGTATATCCGAGTGCGCCAAAAATAACAGACTTTTCGGAAAAACCTACTTTTTTTAAATATAAATACGCGAATACAGAAAGCGTATAATACTTTATGACCGTCATGTATAGCAGCCCATCCACCGTTTTTTCTGGTGATAAAGGCAACAAAATAGACAAGAACGGATCAATAAAATTCATTGAGGAATAAATGCTTCCGCCCAGCCCCTGTTGGAATGTCCAAAGGCCTCCGCCTTCTCGAAGGAGATTCTGATAAAACAGAAAGGAGGGCCAATTGCTGCAAAACGTATCTGCGCCAATATCCAAATACATATACCGTAAATGGTAATTTAAAATATACCCAAAGCATACGGCCAAGATAAGTGTAACCAATGCTTCAAACAGGAAAAAGTTCTTGTGAGAAGCGCAGAACTGTTTGATTCTTTCCAACTTCTCCCGATTTTTATGCAATAAGTGTTTTGCGGCCCTGCATATTTTTTTAATTAAATTGCCGGAAAAGGATAAACAAAGCGAAATAAGAATCAGAGGAATAAGAACTTGCCAATTACTCTGATGTATTTGCTGTTTTCCGTTGAGCAGATTTGTTTGGGTCGCGATAAATCCATCGGCGCCGCTGACGGCGTATTTTATTGCCTCGGATTCCAGACTGCTTTCGGAAATGTCGTTCAGAACGTCAAAGGTCTGAAAAACAGCCTCCGGGGAATAGCAATAGGTCCTGTACCGGCTGGGGACAATGGTAAGGTCATAGACCCAGACATTGCAGGGAGCGTTTCCAAAATCAAAGCGCAGCCGGTTAAGTCCGCCCCGGGGAATATAAATCTTCACCGTCTGCTTTCCTCCAGATAGTGTATGCCCCCGCACTAAATGTGCATCGTCAAAGCAGTTACCTACCTGGGCACCATTATCGAAGTAGACATCCAAATCACATGCTTCATCCGATTCAACCGTCAGCACAATATGTGGTTTAAAGAGCAGCAAAGTGCAAGCTCCCAAAACTATAAAGGTCACCAAGAAACAAAAAATGACCTTGGCAATACGGTTTTGACGTACAAATTTACCGAATTTTTTTATTAAATGAAGAATACTTTTTGAAAAAACTACGCACACAGATGTACAAACTGAAAAGCCCAGCAACAATATTGTCCGAAAAATAAAATTTGCATAGCTTATCTTTGCGTTTTCCTTAATTAGGGCTTACTGAATAATTGGCATATGTCCGTATTTCTCACAAATACTTCAGAATTA